>JABIFK010000151.1 GCA_018650745.1 Candidatus Latescibacterota bacterium
AGGAAGGTACCACGGCCTTTGTTCAAGGTGAGGGGCAAGATGTGGCCTTGATTGATGACGGCACGGTACGACGCGTGCAAGAACCCCCACCCGTTCGATTTAATCAGAGTGACGCGTCTTTTGCTGCCGATGGTGTGACGGGCACAGGGACGTTGTGTACGGATGGCACATATTTGTATGTGAAGCGTTTCTTTTCCAATCAAGGTTTGTATCCGGGGACTGACGTTTTCGAACGCATTGGCACAGGGTTTCAGGGGACTGTGGCTGGGCAAAGTTATGGTGTGTTGAGCGAGGTGCCTGTTCCTGGAATTTCGGCGACCTATCACAGCGATGGTTTTGTATACGCCGAATATGGTCAATCACATTCGGTGATTCGCATTTCAACGGCAACGGGCAATGTTGATACGGTGGCTGTTCCTGACGGACTTTTGGATTTGGCACGCGGGTTGACGTTTGACGACAACGCATTAATCACGTCTGATGGTACATATATTTACAATGTCTCATCGGGGGTGAATGGTATTCGTAGGGCAGGTTGGTCGGTGCGGGTTTTTGATCCGGCAGATGGTTGGCGGCTCGTACGTGATTTTAGGGTAGATCCAACGTCAACTGGGTTTGGTTATTTATTTACTGACGGTGTTATTGCTGATGGACGATTTTTATATTTGATTGAATTTGGTACAGGGCTCAGACATCGGGTCAGGGTGGTGGATGCACAAACGGGCGCTTTTGTTGAAGAATTTGAGAGCGATCAGGCCACAACTGATATTTTGGGTGGGCAATATGATTGGACAAACAACCGTGTTTGGTTGGGGCAATTAAATGGGCCAAATATTTATCAATATCCGGGTCGGGGTTTGCCCGAGTTTGGCGCATTGACTTCGGTACCTGTAGGGCCGTCGAGTGGATGGCAATCTTTGGCCTTGGTTTTAGAGGGTACGGGACGTGTTGATGTGGATGTGTTGGGTGAGACAGACAAGGGCACGTTTGTCAATTTGCCTGCTTATCAAGGGTTGGATGGCTTTGCGCCGATTGATTTGACGGGGTTGGGTGTTTCTTCGCAGCGTATAAAAGTGCGTGCCCGATTTTTTGGGGAAGGGTTGAATGCATCTGCGGGTTTGAAAAATTGGACCGTGCAGTATCAACCCTTGTCAGACATTGCACTTTTCAATATTCTAGCCGAGCCACAAGCCGTACAAGAATTGCAGACTGTGCGTTTAACGGCCAATGTGCAAAATCGTGGCCCCTTGGATTTGGCATTGGGCACATCGGTTGCTTTTTATGCAGGTGACCCCGCGCAAGGACGTTTGATTGGACGAACGGCTATCCCTGAACGAACGTTGGTGGGTGAGGTGGCAACTGTAGAGTGGGTGTGGCAAACGGCTCAGTTTGCAGGACAACACATTGTGACTGCGCGTTTAGAAGACTTTCAAAACCGTCCTGCGTTCGCAGGGCGAGAAGCCACACTGGACAATCCGGTGATCATTTCGCCCAGCAATGATACGTCAATACCTCGTATTGATATTGTGGCATTAGATGCTTTGGGCGAAGTAAGAGCAGATGATTATTTGCCTTCGGCGCCAACGTTTCAGGTGACAATACGCGATTCGGCTGGTATTGATTTGAATACGGTGCGGTTTTCTCTTGCTGGTTCTGGTGAGGTACAGGAAGGAGACTATGAAGCTGGGCGTATTCAAGACCGACAGGTGACGCCTACATCATTGTCCTTTATTTATGCACCCGCAGCTTTAGAAGATGACCGATACGGGTTTACTGTGAGTGCCGTGGACAAATTGGGTAACGGACCGTCACAAAAAACACTGGCATTTCAAGTGTCTTCCAATTTGCTTATTGAAAGTGTTTTGGTGTCTCCCAATCCTGTTGCGCAAGATGCGCACTTTACATTTGTTTTGTCACGCCCAGCCGAAGTGACGGTACGTGTGTTTACTTTGTCGGGACGTTTAATTGCACAATTGGAAGATCCCCTTGCACGGGCAGGGTATAATCAGGTGGCCTGGACGGGGTTGGACAATAAAGGACGTCTTTTGGCCAATGGTACGTATTTGTATACAATCACGGCAGAAGATGGTGAATCAGACGTGCGGGTGAAAGAGACGTTGGTGGTGTATAAATAAGGGCAGTTGCAGCGAGGGGATTTATCCCCGCGTGAAATGGGACAAGCATTGGGGTCAGCTTTTAGGAGGTTTTTATGAAACGACCAACAGATGCAGAACGACAGAAGTGGGAAGATAATGGTGTGTTGTTTTTGCCAAACGCGCTGGAAGGCAAAGAATTGACACAGTTGCAAACATTATTTGATCGATGTGCTGCAGAAGCAAAAGCCGATTGGTTAGAGGGCATATCAAAAGGCACGCATCCTGCAGCACATTTTGATATTCCCAAGCCGTTGGAGAAGGATGACTTTTTTATTGACTTGATTGATCACCCGAGCTGGTACGGGTATTTGATGGACTTTGCAGATGAAGATTTGATTTTGCTTGGCCCTCAGGTGCGTACCTTACCCGTGTTGCCCATTAGTTATGTGGGCTGGCACCCCGATGTGCCACATACAACGCCTTTGCATATGAAGGTGCAAATTTATGTGGATGATGTGCCTGCCAATGGCGGCGCGTTTGGTTATGTGCCCGGCAGTCACAAACCCGATGCGGGGCCTTGCCCTGTGGTGCGTCCGCTAGATACAATGCCTGGGCACACCGTTTATCCGGGCAAAGCGGGTGACGTGGTGCTGTTTAATTCTTACGGGTGGCATACGTCTATGGTGAATACCACAGCAAACCCACGCAAGTCGATTATTTTGATTTATGAAAAGTGGAGCAAGGACCGTATTCCAAGCGATCGGTATACTGCCATTGAGGATAAATGTAAGACGTCTGATCGGCGGCGATTGTTTAGCTTGGATGCGCGATAAAAAACGAATCGATGAATCAGCGAATCAGCGAAAAAACACCTTCATCAGTTTGGGAGAGGTAGGATTCGTCGATTCTTTGATTCGCAATTCATTTAACCTGAGAGAGTGTGATTATGATTGTTGACGCACACGTTCACGTTTTTGCCAAGAAGTCTGCAGAGTTCCCGCGTGAAGCAGCACCCCAATACCCAGAAGATGGAGAAGCACCCGTTGAGGTGTTGTTGGCGCAAATGGAGGCCAATGGGGTCGGTCAAGCGGTGCTCACGCAAATTGGTGGGGCCGAGTTGGAACACCATAGTTATTTGCAACATTGTTTGAAAATATATCCCAATCAATTTCGTGGCATTGGATTGATTCCCAAAGAAATTTGGTCCACGCCCGAAGATCATATGGATCGCTTGGCCGAACAAGGCGGCATTATTGGTTTTCGATTGTTTGAAGTGGGCGGGCCAATTGATCCGCTGGCCAAGATGGATGTGACCACGTTTTCAACCTATCCCATTTGGAAACACGCTGCACAAAAAGATTACGTGATTTGGCTTTACAGTTGCGCCCGAGACGCACACCAGATTCCATTTTTGGTGCACGCTTTTCCCAATGTTCGTGTGGTGTTTAACCATTTGATGGTGTGCCCAGGTGAAAACGCTTTTGCACACGATGACAAAGGTCGCCCACGTATTCAGTCGCCAATACCCCCACTGACGCGGTATTCTATGTTGGGTCTGCACGAATTTCCAAATGTGGCAATAAAGCTTTCTGGGCAGTACGCATTTAGCCAAGAAGACTGGCCGTATAAAGATTTGGAAAAATGGCACCGAACACTCTTGAGCAAGTTTGGCGCAGAGCGTTTGATGTGGGCCACGGATTTTCCGTGGATTATGGAAGATCCGGGGTATGGGAAGTTGGTGAAGGTGATTGATGAATTGTTGCCCGATCTGGAATCTGAACAGCGTGATTTAATAATGGGGGAGGCCGCCCAGAAGTTGTTGCGGTTTCCAAAGACGGTGTGACGGGGTGCTCTCAAAAAAATTAAATCTGGCTCAGTGATCATTCGCAGCGTTGTGCTCGGGGCACTATTGGTGCAAGTTCGCAGCGTTAGGTGCTTCACCGTGGTGTTTAGATTTTGGGTACACGGATATTGTGTTACACTATTTGGGTTTAAAAAAAAATCGGTTAATTGAACCGATTTTTGTTTGATAAATAAATGTTTATGTAAGTATTATTTTTTATTTAA
>JABIFK010000561.1 GCA_018650745.1 Candidatus Latescibacterota bacterium
ATATTTTGATCCAATGCGGGGCCTCTCCGAATATGTACCCATATTCCCTTGCTTGGGCAACCACGAGCGAAACGCCGATCACTATTACAACTATATGTCCGTGCCCAACGAAAACAAAGAAGTCTATTATTCATTCGACTACGCCAATGCCCACATCATTTCGCTCAACAGCAACTCAAAAGATGCACCCTATCAATTAGGCGATGCACAAACAGAATGGCTCATCAAAGACCTCAAAGCCAACCAAGACAAACAATGGACCATCGTATTTTTTCACCATCCACTCTTTCGCTGTCACCCCACCCGAGGCATCTCCGGCCAACGCTGGGTCTGGCAACCCATCTTTGACCAGTACGGCGTCGATCTGGTCGTCAATGGACACGATCACTACTACCAACGCACCTATGGCATTGGCAATTATGTGGGCAAAGCCAAACGCGGTGTTTACCATTTGATATCTGGAGGCGGTGGGGCAGGCACCTACCCAATCACACCCAAAACTCATGCCGCAGCCAGAAAGGAAATTCATCATGTCACCGTGATGGACGTACAAGATGACCGCATTGTGGGCCGAGCCATAGACATTGATGGCAACACCTTTGACGCGTTTGTCTATGACAAACAAGCCCCCAATTCACCTGAAGAATTCATTGCCTATGAAATCTACACACTCGAACGCGACTTAGGCAACGCCATTCGAAAAATGCCTGTCGCACAGTCGAACAAAAAAGGTGTTCAAGTAAACCAGGTCTTAGAAGTGCCAAACCCGTTCCAAGCCCCTATCCAGATGACATTCTCTTGGCAAGGCACCAACAACTGGCAGGTTCAACCACAACAAAAAACCGAAACACTTCAACCCGGCACACCCATTCGTTTAACCATCAATGCAAAAGGCCCAGCAGATGCATTCTATCCTTTGCCTACTGCGCAACTCACATTTTCAAAAGCCGATGGTGAAAAAGCCTTTCGCAACGATGTGGTCACATTCTATCCTCTCAAAATCGTGCCCAACCAAACGCTCAATATTCCAAGCACCAAAAAGGCACTTACCCTCGACGGTGATTTATCAGATGCAGCCTGGCAACGCGCATTGGTAACAGATGACTTTATTGATGTGCAAGGCAGCAGTCGCCCTCAGCGACAGGTAAAAGCACGATTGATCAAAAAAGACAATCAGCTCTATGTAGCCGCGCAAATGGAAGCACCTGAAGACCTCACAAAAAAAGGATACGAAGGCCGAGACAATTCCAGAGCACCCAGAAACGATCACTTCAGAGTACATATAGGCGTGGGCGATCAGGCCTATACATTTTTAGTGACCGCACATGGCGCAGAATTGGATTCAAAAGGACGAAGCACAACAGAGAATCGAAAATGGAACAGCACCTTCAAAGCCGTATCGGTACCCACAAAAAACGGATGGCAAACAGAAATGGTCATTCCGCTACAAGACATCCAAACAAAAGGCCAACCCCTTCGCTTGAATCTCACACGAAGAGATGTCACCGCCAATACAGAATGCGAAATAGCACCCACATTTGGCGCGTCGGGTTTAGACCATCGTGTGCCGATGTATCAAGGGGACTGGGAACGTGTTGAAAGCTTCGCCACCGTGCGTTTTAAATGATAAAACCAATACACACCTTTTAATCTATTACCTATCGTTCAGTTTACAACAGTCTATCAAAACACAAAGAAGCGTCTTATCGAAGCATTGATGAGACGCTTCTTCTGTTTAAACCCTCCAAAGAAACATCTCTTTTAATACATTTTTCGTTCAATCACTTACTTGGCTATTCTAAATATATTGCATCCCGTCTTCATCTTTAGATAGGTGTATCCACTCTGCCAAAAACTTACGATGTTCAACCAACACATCCTCAAATTTGGGATCATGAATGAGATTCTGCATTTCACCCGGATCGTTCACCGTGTCCACCAAAGATGCTTGGTGATCGGATGGAGCATAAACACAGTACTTGAAGGTTTGACTTTGAATCATTCGGCTCCAATGATTCTCAGCAACGATATAAGATCGCCACGTATCAACAGATTTGTCTTCTACCAGTGGGCGAACACTTTTCCCCAAAAGATGTGCGGGTGCTTCAATTTCTGCATAATCACAAAGTGTTGGCAAGATATCAAGCCCCGTAGAAACCAAATGTGACGCGTCGGTTTTTCCAGATGGAATAACGCCCTTATATTTCATCACAAAAGGAACACCTACCGACTCCTCATACAAAAGACCTTTCGAGGACAACTTGTGACTGGCATCCATATTGCCATGATCGCTCACGAACATAATAAGCGTATTGTCTTCAAGACCACGCGCTTTGAGCCCATCAAGAATGATACCAATATGCCGATCAACTTGCTCGGTCAAACGACAATAGATCCAACGATAAATACGCCACTGTCTTTCGTCATATTCCTGACGCATTGTTATTGCTGGAGTCACCGCATTCGGGTCCAAATGCGCTTCAATTGCAGCAGGTTCACCTTCGGGAATCTCATAATTCTCGGGCAACGGTGGCAATTGATCCAAAGGCAAAGCAGATGCTTCCTCGTAAAGCGACAACACATTGTGCACATCTTTGCCTTGATGAGCAGCATGAGCAAAACAAATATCATGTGGGTTGATAAACGATGCCACTGCAAAGAAGGGTTTGTCTCGTTCCTGATTAATAAACTTAAGACAAGCGGCAGGCAAACCTTCTCGCTCATCTTTGTCATATGCGTCGTACCCCGCCTGAGTAGGGTTCAGCAGGTTACACATGTGAACCTTACCCCCATAAAACGTGTCATACCCCGCACGCTTCATCATCTTTCCCATAGAATGATTGTCCACCTCACTGGGAAGTGTATCAATCTTCATGCCCGGCCTGTTGTCAGATGCCCCAATACGCCCCGGCATCATACCGGTTGCCATGCTTGTTCGGCTGGGTACACAAACCGGATTGGTACAATAAGCGCGTTCAAAACGCATACCCGCTCGTGCCAAACTGTCCATCGCCGGTGTCTTGAGCCTTGTATTGCCAGTGCAACTCATCATACCTGCATGTTGTTGATCTGTCATAATGAACAGAATGTTGGGCCTGCTATCTTTTTCCATATCATCCTTACTTTCTGATTTCTGAAATGAATCGTCTACTCCAACACTTACACGTCCCATCATTATTACTCAGGTTCATTGCCAATCCAAGCATTCAACACCGTCATCACATCTGTCAAGTGCTTTTCATAATCCTCTCCCTGCCCATTTCTCACCATTGCAAAAACCAAATGCTTTTCAGGGTCGACAATAAGCTGTGTCCCACACCCACCCATATGCCCATAACTGCCCGCACGCAACCGTCCATCATAACTTTGCAAACCAATGCCATACGTTTTATCTATTTTGGGGAAATAAGGCGTTAAAGGGGTTGGTAAAATCACTTGGTATGCCTCTTCCGAAAACAACTCCCAGTTGCCATATTTACCACGATTATCCAACAGCACACCCATGCGCGCCAAATTCTCTGCCGAAAACCCCGTGCCACCAGGCAATATATTCTTGATGCCCAAAGGGGCAAAAATATCACGCTCCATCGCATCCCAATAATTCAGACCCCGCATCAACTCCAATGCCCGCACAGATAGAATAATTCCCACAACACCATATTTACTCTGTGCGCCAGGTGCCCAATCTCGTTGACAATGTGCAATCAAACTTTCATGCCACGTGTGAAAATAAAACAGCCGCGAAAAAGCAAGCGACGCAATCTTCTCCAACATCGCTTCAATATTCTCAAAGGGTGTACCCTGCACAGGCGAATTTGATATGCCCATAATAATATTTTCATAAACCAAGTGCCAACAAACATCCATCGTCCAGTGGCTCAATTGGCGTAAAGTCACGATGGGCAACCCACTCGGGTCGCTTAAATTGACGAATGTGATTGTCTACATGACACAAACTCAAATACGCAATCACCCGATCCCACGGGCTGATATTGGGTGCCGATGCGTGTACAAGTGTTGAATGGAACAACAGCACCGAACCCGGTTTGCCCTTGGGCGCAACCATGCCCCCTTCATGTGCCAACTGGCTCACTGTTTCCTCATCCAATGTCCAAAGCGGATAAGACGTCGTCTTCGTATCGTGGCCCGCTTCAATCACACCCTGCTTGTGACTGCGCGGAATCAAATAAAGCGGCCCATTAAATTCGGTCACCTCATCGA
>JABIFK010000744.1 GCA_018650745.1 Candidatus Latescibacterota bacterium
GGACGCGTGCGACAGGAAACCGGCTTCGAATAGCGGTTGCGCATTTGATTGAAGATGAGGTAGACATTGTTATTGATCGGGTTCGGAAGGTTTTGGTTTAGAGATTTGGAATACGAATATCGATCTTGTGGGAAACACAATTATATATAGCGGAAGCCGGCAGATTGCCAGAGGGCATGCTCGCAGAAATTAAGAGAAGGTTTGAACAGGTTACCGGTCATTCACAAGGATAAGGTGGAAAGATCAACATGATATCGGAAAGTAGAAATTAAGCACTTCATCATGAAATGAGGGAACTATGTCTATTCAAATTGATACACCCATGGCACCGCCACAGTGGGCATTGCTCGAACGTCAATTGTTGAAGTCACAAAGTGATGCGTGTGCGGCATTTTTTGATCATTACTTTGATGAGCGTGGTTATTTGTTGTGTGTGCCGCGCTGGGGTGGTGATGACGGACCTGATGATGGTGCTGAGAATGTTTTGAACTGGACCATGCTTCATGCTTTGGGTGGTGATGATTCTGTTTTGGAATTGTATAAGCGGGGTTGGGAAGGACATTTGCGACAATATACAGAAGCCAAAACCACTGTGGTGCCCATGGCACGCGAAGGCATGTATTACAAAGAGTTTACGGTGATGTTTGACTGGTTCCACAATGGCGAAGGGCTATCGGCCTTTAACCTTCAAGGCTTGTCTGATCCGCACGATCAATCTATGCAGGTGCGTGCCCGACGGTATGCAGGTTTTTATATGAACGAAGATCCACAAGCACCCAACTATGATCCTGAGCATAAGATTATCCGCAGCTGTTTTAACGGCAGCAGAGGGCCGTTGTTGCGTAAAGCGACTGGCTTGGATTGGGCAGGCGATCCGATAGAGATTGAAGGGCGTTTTAGGTTGGGCCACGGTGAGCGGTCCTATGAAGAGATGGTGGATCACTTTAAGGATTACACAGATGTGGTGGGTGATAACCCGATGAACTTGGCTTCAACGATTTTGGCGTTGAATGCTTACATGTTGAATCACGAAGACAAATACAAAGCATGGGCTTTGGAATACATTGATGCATGGTGTGATCGCACAGCAGAAAATGGTGGAATCATTCCAACCAACATTGGGCTTGATGGCACCATTGGTGGCGAATGCGGTGGCCGGTGGTATGGTGGTATTTATGGATGGGGGTTCACGGTGACCGTGCCACAATCGGGTGAACTGGCGCATCGCACGTATTCACACAGGCGGGCGATTAATGGATTTGGTGTGGGGCTGTTGTTTACGGGGGATCAAAAATATGTGGATACGTGGCGCGGTGTGATTGATCATATTAACAGCAACGCGCGGGAGATTGATGGCGAGACGAAATGGCCCAATGCGTATGGCGATTATTTTGGTGAAGAAGATTGGTATGATTGGCAGGACAAACCATTTGACTCGGGTGCGAAAGAAGTGTGGTACTGGTCGATGAAACCGGAAGATGCCAAGCGCATTGCCACTGATCCTTGGGTGCGATACTTGGAAGGGGACAATCCGGATTATCCTGTCACGGCATTGCAGTCTTCCCTTGGACGCGTACGCAATGATATGGAACGCATGGCCAATGATACCTGTTCTCCGGATACACGTTTGTCGGACGATATGAATGGCATTAATCCTGCCAAAATTGATACATTGAATCAGTTGATGTTGGGCGGGTTGCCTACGGGCCGTGTAGGATCACCGCTGTATTGCCATGTGCGCTATTTCGACCCAGAAAAAAGACGTGCGGGTATTCCTGAAGATGTAGCGGCATTGGTTGAAAATATTTCGGATGATGAAGTCACATTGACACTTGTTAATGTGAACCCGGTTGATGCGCGCACTGTAATTGTGCAAGGTGGGGCGTATGCTGAGCATGAAATTGTAAAAGCGTATTTGGATGATCAGGTTATGGAAGTTTCTGACAGCAAGTGTTCTGTTCGTCTTGCCCCTGGATGTGGCGCACAGTTGAAACTCTCGTTGAAGCGATTTGCCAATCAGCCTGTTTTGGAATTCCCGTGGTAATGGAAGTTGCACCGTGCTGGATAAATGGCAGGATATCCCAGAATAGGGATATCCTGTTTTCTATGTTTGTATCGGACATGATGATGGCGGCATCTGTCCGTTCTAATTAGGGAGAACAGTTATTTGATAAACGTATTGATCGTAGATGGATTTAGCAATCATGATTGGGCACATACGACGCGCTGTATTCGGGCGATCTTGAATGCTCAAGGTGGTATTGATGTTTCTGTATCGACTTATCCCGCGGATGAAACAGAGGTTGCCTCATGGCGTCCTCAATTTGACGCATATGATGTTGTGATACAAACATGCAATGATTTAGGCGGTGGGCCCAGATGGCCGAAAAAAGTGGAGGCTGATCTTGAAAGTTATGTGGAAAATGGAGGGGGGCTTTTTATTTTTCACGCAGGCAACAATGCCTTTGTAGACTGGGGGGCGTATAACCGAATGATTGGACTGGGCTGGCGAGATGTGGATTTTGGTTGGGCGATTGCTGTCGTGGAGGATGGCACTGTTGTGCGCGTGCCTTCCGGTGAGGGTGAAAAGACAAGTCACGGGCCACGTATTGATGCGCTTTTGACACGATTGGGTGATCATCCTATTCATGAAGGGATGCCTCGCCAATGGGTCGCATCAGATATTGAAGTGTATCGGTATGCGCGCGGTCCGGCAGAGAACTTAACGGTTCTTTCATATACAAAAGATCCCGTGCTCGGCATCAACTTTCCAATTGAATGGACGGTGACGTTTGGTAAGGGACACGTGTACAACTCAACGTTGGGGCATGTGTGGAAAGATCAAGCAGAACCCAAAGGCGTTTGTTGTTCTGGTTTTCAAACTTTGCTGTGCCGCACCGTGCAATGGCTTGCTAAAAAGAGTGTGATGCCAGTGCCAGAGGATTTTCCAGCAGGAAAATTGCCTCGGTTGCGCGCGTATCCCTTGGCATAGTATTGTGATATGATGGATTGGCCTCTGGTGAAAATTTTATGGTGATATCACCA
>JABIFK010000218.1 GCA_018650745.1 Candidatus Latescibacterota bacterium
ATATTTTGAGGGTGATCGCACGGATTTTGATGTGCCGTTGGATTTGCAAGGGACGGATTTTCAGAAGCGGGTGTGGGAACAGTTGTTGGAAATTCCATATGGGGAAACACGGAGCTATGGTGATTTGGCACGGGCGCTGGGGGATTCGCAAATGGCACAAGCGGTGGGCGCGGCCAATGGGAACAATCCGGTTTCCATTATTGTGCCGTGCCATCGTGTGGTGGGGGCTTCGGGTGCGCTGACGGGGTATGCGGGCGGTGTGGATGTGAAAGCGAAACTGCTGGCCTTGGAAAGGAAGAATGCAGGGGTTGGGCAGATGGCATTGTTTGAGTAATAATCCATGTTGGTGTTTTTTGATGATCAGATATCCGCATAGTAGTACTGTTGTTTTATTAAAAAGCCTCTCACCGAGAAAACTGGTGAGGGGCTTTTTTTCTGGAAGGTTGTTGAACTTTTTTTTTAATAAAGCAACTGCCGGTTCACGACGTGATTTCTTCCATGAGATCATCGGGTATTGCGGGTTGAACCTGGCCTTCCTGAAAATCTTGGTCTGATGGGAAAAGCTCTCTCTAAGTATAAATACTTGACGGGTATGATTTTGAGGTATATTATTTGGCGAAGTAACCTACTTCCAAAGATTCTTTTATTGGAATTGGGTGATGGAATTGTTGGATGCGAATGGTTTGAGTATGTTTCTGCTTTGCTTGTTTACTGAACGATCTCTTTTTGAGAGGGATAATGGGTATGAAATGGTGTTGGTTTTTGATGATTTTTTTCGTGGTTTGGATGGGTGATGCAGATGCCCAATATAGTGGTGGGTATTCGGGCAGTTCATCCAGCAGTGGGGCGATAGAATTTTTTGAATCGCCTGCGAAGTCTTTGTCGGCTACCAAGCAATTTTTAGATGCGGTGGCCTTGCGTGTGTTGGCGGGTATGGGGTATCAGGCACGGCCCGAGTTGCAAGGGGGCAGTGTTTTGGGCCAGCGTGGCGTTTTGGAAACACGGATGTATGTGGTACCTGTTAAAGGGCGTAACCCAGAGAAATTGATTGGGCTGGCCATTGTGCGGGGTCTTGCGGGTGGTTTTGATGTGGCTTTGTTTGCCGAACCCGATGCGTCAGGAGCGACACCAGCCTCTCGTGATGTGGCCAATATTAAACGACAGGTGCAATTGTTGGCCGCCAAGCTCCAGCAAGATTCACACAACCAAAAGCCCGAGGTAGGGTATGAGATGATTCGCTTGGGACATATGGAGGCAGACAGGGCTGTTTCTTTGTTGAAGGCTTTGGGATATAATACGATGTCTTTGGGAGGCTCTACGGGTGCTGTTGGGCGATCTACGGTTGGGCGATCTACTGCTAGCCGTACTGCTGCTCGTCTGACCACTGCTGGTAGTTCCTCTGGGCGTGTCGGCAGTGACGCTTTGCCCTTGGTGATTGATGTGGGCAAAGCGAGCAAGACAAGTTTGATGGACGCGCCTGCTACGCGCACAACAACGACGGCAGCCAGACCGTCGTCGGGTGGACAACGTGGGAGCATTAGTGGCAGGCCCGAATTGGGGGGGACGTATTTGCACAGTACCACGGCTGGTGCACCCGAAGAGCGGTTGTTGTTGGTGTATGATCTAAACGATCCACACTCTTTGGAAAAATTGGTGAATGTGATTCAAACGCAAATTGATGTGGCTGCGCAGCAGATTGTGATTGAGGCGTTGGTGATAGAGTTGAATACGGGCACGTTGCGGGACTTGGGTGTGGAGTTTAGTGGGTCGCAAAAAAATGTGGAGGCCAGTTTTGAACGGTCGAATACGGGTGCTGATTTGCCGTTTACGTTTTTGTTTTCGCGCAATGGGTTTACCGATTTTTTGTCGTTTAAAGGCAAGTTAGAAGCTTTAGAGCAATCAGGTGATGCGGAGGTGTTGTCAAGTCCGTCGGTATTGGTCTTAAATGACCGGCAGGCCCGCATTCAGGTGGGGCAACAAGTGCCTGTGGTTCGGTCCACAACAACGGCGTCTTCGACGAGCAGTTCGGTGGAGTATTTTCCGATTGGTATTGTATTGAACTTACGCCCCCGTATTTCGCCCGATGGTGAAGAAGTGACGATGCAAATTGAGACGATTATCAGTTCGATTTCAGAGTCTTCTAATCAAAGTGTGGGTGGGAGTAATCAGGTGGCTTTTGCGCCTGTGGTGGACAATCGCACGGTGGAAACGTTTGTGCGTGTGGCAGAAGGCACGCCGTTTATTATTGGTGGTTTGTTGTCTACGTCGCTGTCTGAGCGGCGTGTGGGTTTGCCCATTTTGTCGCGTATTCCATTGTTGGGCAGATTGGTTTCTCGCGAGCAGACAGATCATGATCGGCGAGAAGTGATTGTGGTGATTACGCCGCACATTGTGCCTTTGGAAGATCGCAGCTTTAGTTATTTGATTCCAAAAGACTCTGAGTTGTTTAATCGATTTGATACGCAGCTGTTTCGCAACGCGTATCGCATTCGAGATGACGATGTGTGGGATTTGCGCTTTATTCGTGAAAATGAACAACTTCAAGCTTTGGTCCAACGTGTGAATGAGCAAGTGGCAATAGATTTGACGTTGCGCAGACAGGAGCCCTTTTTTGGTATTTTGGAGGGGCGTATTGCGGGCGAAGAAATATTGGTGCGGCGGATGATGTATGAGATCATTGGCAAGCTTAAGTTTGGAGATGATATAGATCCTGCAAAAGTGTTATACTTTGAAGCCCCTGCTCAAAGTGACCCCGAGCAACGGTTTTTGGATCATCGGTTAGAGCGTGTTTTAAAACCGGCATTGGAAAACGATGATTATGTTTCTGTGCTGACGTATAGACCGTTGTCTGAAACGTCAGCGGGGCATGTTTTTACGGTGCCAATGTGTGCTGTGAGTGATACAATGGTTGCTGTGAAAGATCAGGAATCGATTTTGTGGAATTTGAATCGTTTCGATGCCAATGGCAAAGCCAAAGCGTCGGTGATTACGTTGGGCACGCAAGCAGATTTGCAGCGCTTACAACGCATTCTCATTTTAAAGCAGGTGCTTGAGTTAAATAAAAATTTGCCGCTGACGCTTGAAGCGTTTCGCCCGGGCGCGCAGCTGTTGTTTCCTTCGCGAGAAGATATGCGCAATCGATATCACGTGATTGATTTGGAAGTGGCCAAAATGTATTATGAAACAGAGTTTTACTATCAATCTTCTGAGCGAATGTTTAACCAAACGGTGCGCGAAGTAGATGCGCTCTTGGGGACGGGAGGATCAAAATGAGGCTTTTGACACGTTGTAATGTGATGGGCTTGTTGGGCGGGCTGTTGTTTGTTTTTATGGGATGCTCAGAACCTGCCAAGGAGATTGTGGGCACAACGTCTGATGGGCAGTTTGAGTTGGTGTTGCGTGCAGATCCAAATTGGGTGCGCCCCAGTGCTACCTTGTTGGTTGAATTGGTGGTGCGGCGTTTGGACCCGACGACTCAATTGAGTTTTAATGATCGTATTTCATTTGTGGTCAACAACGGGTCTGTATCTCCTACGAGTGTGACCCCCAGCTTTGCACCTGAACCCGGCGAGTTGGTCGAAAAACAGGTGTATCGAACGTGGCTTGAGTTTAGAGCGCCAAACGCCAGTTTTGGCAGCATTGGGAGCGAGCAAGAAAGCGAGATCAACGCGCTCTTTCGCGAGTTGAGGAGTACATTTAAAGTGCGCATTGTGCCCAAAGCGGGTAGTTAAAGCTGCCTTTGTCATTTTTGTTGCTGTGCCATTGATTCATCAAACGTATTTTTCCACGATACAAGACGGGTCATCGTTCTAAATTTTACGATTCCCTGCCTTCCATTCTCTATTCCTCTGTCCAACTGTTCGTATATGAATATTTTTTTATTCATATACGAACAGGCGCTCTCTATTCTATGCTCTCCGTTTTAAATAAAAACTTATAGATATTCAAGTTGGTAAAATTCGGTATTCTTGGCATACGTCTTGCGGTGATGCTTTGTCAAACCGTGTACCAACGGATATCAAACAAGGAGGTTTACTGTGTTTAATGCGCGTCTGAAATGCCTGATTGCGATGTTTGTGCCGCTTTTGTTCTTCACCCCACCCCCGCTCGAAGCCGAAGACAAATTGATCACACCTTACGGTAGCTTGCGCCCCGAAGTGATTGCCCGCTTTCCCGAATCTGGCGACCAAGTGCGCCGAATGGACGACGGGTATTCGCGTGTGGGTATCAAAGGCAATGCCGTTTTAACCGAAACACTCACTGGCTTTTACAAATATGAACGCCGTGTCTCTGCCAACGATGGCCAAGACGATGGTGCTGTTCGATCTGACAACAATGAACTGCGCCAAATTTACGCGGGTTTGAAAGGTGATTTCGGTTCTTTCTCCATTGGCCGACATTACGGTTTGTACTATGATTATATTGATGATGAAATTGATCGCCACAAAAGCCACTACAGCGACGCCATTATTTTTGGTGATCTTTTTGTTTCCAATTCTCTCCTTTACCAATCGCCCCAAATCGGTTTGTTCAACTTTGGCGTATTGGTTGAGCTGAATGACGCCGATGCCCAAGGCAATACCATTGACGAGCGCGTTGAAGTGGCGGCTACCTTCCGCTACCAAGATTTTGCGCTTCACGCAGGTTACGTCAATGCACCCACGCACGACGGCCTCTTTGGTGCTGCGGCCTCTTACAAATTCAACGCGATAACCATTGCTGGCGTCTACCAAAAATTTCAATTTGCGAACAACCAAGACCAAAGCCTCTTGAGCTTGGCTGTTGACACAGACCTCACGCCTCGCAACCACCTCCGTCTTGCAGCAACGAGCACCCAAATCGACAGCAACAAAAACCTCGAAGCTGTCGTCATTCTCGCCGGTGCCGATCACAAATTCTCCGACCACTTCCTCGCCTACATCGAATTTTTCAACCGCACTTCCGAAGTCACGCAACCCGGCGATGAATCGGCTCTGATTACTGGATTCCGTTTCGACTTCTAATCCCTATCACGGAAAAGCACGGAAGAAACAATAGGAGGAGGAACACGGAGCCCAACCCCAGGGATCCCTACCACACCCCACGCAGTGGCATATCTTCGGATGCTCAAATTACTCGCATCCTCTTGGTGTCAAAGAAAGTAGGCCGCCGGAGGCACGCTCTTGTTCATATATGAACAATTACCTTGACAAGCACGCGTTGAAATCTAATATATAACCAACACAACTCGGTGCTCTTCCTTTTACCCTATCAAATGAATCCAACTTATGACCGATCTCAACCTCAAAGGCGCCCACATCCTCGTTGTGGACGACAAACCCGACAACATCGACGTGCTTTGCCGCGCCTTAGAAGCCGCCGACTATTCCGTGCTCATTGCCACGAGTGGTCGCCAGGCACTGACCATTGCCCAACGTGCCAAACCCGACATTGTTTTGCTCGACATCATGATGCCCG
>JABIFK010000387.1 GCA_018650745.1 Candidatus Latescibacterota bacterium
GAGGTGTTACAGGCCCTCGCAAAGGCGCAATACTCAAACAAATTCCCGTGGTCGAAACCACTTGGGGATATTGGCAACAACTCCACCCCACAACACTTGTCTTAAGTGGTTTTACAGACTTTGATCCGGGCGGTCTCTACTCAAACAATCCCTATATACGTGACGACATCCAAGGCATATCGGGCACCGTTGACCTCAATCGAGACCTCCACGAACATATTCCCTTTCCCCTCACATTGCCCATCGACCAAAACCCAATTGGGTCCCTCTTGCAAAATAAAGACTTGGTCTTAGGTGTGCGTTTTGGAGAAATAGCCAAAGCCTATCCCACGGTTAACTTAGGAAATCGCGCCGTGATAAACGACGAAGTCGATGGCAATCCACTCGTGGTTATTTATCATGCAGATGAAAAAATGATCGTTCCCTTTTCACGTCAGGTAGAAGGCCAAACCCTAAGCTTTGACATGATCGAATCTGACCAGTCGACATTCCCCTTTTTACTCAAAGATCAAGAAACAGGAACCATTTGGAATTTAAGGGGCGAAGCCTTTCGCGGGCAACATACGGGAAAGCGGCTCACACAGGTTCCGGCAACAAACGCCTATTGGTTTGCATGGGCAACCTTCTGGCAAAATACGGGCATTTATTAATTACCAAAAACACCCATCAACAAGGCCACCTCATCGATTGAATATTTCATAAAACGATCGAGGTCTCTAAACAAGTATATTTATCGAAATGAAACGGGTATTCTCAACAGAGAATACCCATCCTTTTTGTTATTGCTCTTCTCCCATATTTGCGGTTTATTTCACCCACATTCCCTTGTCCACGTTCACCTCTTATAAACCTATTATTCTATGCCAGACAGAAAAACACTCAGCGACGCCTTTCAGCGCATTCTCAAAATTGCCGATCACAATCATCTCGACTTGCCATTTAAAAACAACAACGCACTACGCTCCAAAAGTTTTCCAGGTGCCCGTTCGCATATTGGCCGCAAAAAATTGACGGCCGTTTATGCCAAAGCGTTTGTTTCGACGCAATCCAACGAAAAATTGCTGCAACACGCAACCTTTCCTTGGATTCATGGCTACGATGCCAGCATGGCGCAAATTATAGATGACCTGAAACAAAACCAGGACAACCCCGTTGAGGAATTGCCATTAGAAAGACAACGCGATATTGAAAAACGATTTACCAAACAAGGGGCAGAAGAAATTGCGGCCTTTTGGACTATTTATTATGCCGCAGACAAAAGCTATCGCAAAGATGTCATCGACATGTTGGCCGACGTCAAACCCATAGAAATGGCTCCTACAGCCCCTCCAAAGCAACAAGCCACACCCCCCTCATCTCAACCGTCTCAGCCTTCTCTACCAACACATACAGAAGACACAACCATATCTCCCGGCACACAAGCCGCCTATGCTTTGTTTGGTTCTCTCATATTCTTTATCCCGTCTCTCATTCTTATAGGTGTTCAATATTGGCGCTTGCCCCAAGAGAGCCATTGGATTGTCATCTCCATCGCCGCTCTCTTAGGCATCGTCACTTTGGCATTTCTCATCGACTTCCTTCGCAAGCGCAATACATAAACGCTTGGAGGTTTACATGCCGACCCGCTTTTTTGCCTTCTGCATCCTAACTCTGTGTAGCCTCACACCCTTAAAAGCCGAACCACTCAAAATAGGTCACAAACTCACATCCGTTTCTTTGACGGATCTCAATGAGATGCCCATCACCCTTTCTGATCTCACCTACGACCGTGCCATCATTCTCGTTTTCAATTCCATCGTCTGCCCCGCTTCGCTTAAATATCACATTCACCAAACCCAAATCCACAACACCTACGGTCCCAAAGGGGTCCGCATAGTAGCCGTCAATGCCAACTTTAACGAAACCAACGACGCGCTCCAAAAACACTACCAAACATATCCCGTTCCTTTTCCCATATTCAGAGATCCAAACAATACACTTGCCGATCATTTAGGCGCAACACATACGCCCCAGGCTTTCTTGTTTGATCAAAATAAAGTGTTAAGATATCGTGGCGAAATTGACAACGGATGGGGCGTGCCTGAAAACACCACCTCACGTGGGCTTTGGAATGCATTGGATGCGCTGTTGGCCAACCAAAACATAACCCAAACCAACATCCCAAGCTTTGGATGTGAAATTCGAAGACGCCCACAAAGCGCCGCCACCATCACGCCCGACACACCAACCTTTCACCGAGACATCTTACCCTTTTTACAAAACCGCTGCCAAAGCTGTCACCGCCCCGGAGGTATTGGACGCGCGGCCTTCTTTGACTATATGGAAGTACTCGCTTGGGCACATCAAATGCGCGATTCCATTGATGCACGCATAATGCCCCCCTGGAAAGCACAACCCGGTTATGGCGACTTTAAACATTCACGCTGGTTATCAGACAAAGAGATGAACACTTTTGGAAAATGGGTCGATGCAAGCATGCCAGAAGGCAACCCCACCCATGCCCCAGAACCCATTCAATTTCCCGAAAGTTGGGCATTGGGAGAGCCCGACCTCATCTTAAAAACGGAAGAAGCATATCCCGTTGAAGCCATTGGCCGCGATGAATATCGCTGTTTTGTGCTCCCCACCAACCTCACCAAAGATCGATTTGTTTCAGCCATTGAGCTCTTACCCGGAGAACGCGAAGTGGTGCACCATGTCAGCGTGTATGTGGATGTCTCTGGCAAAGCCCGTATGCTCCAAGATTTGGCCCCCAACGTGGGTTATCCAAGCTTTGGCGGCATAGGCGTTCCCTTATACGAAGCACTGGGCGGATGGGCTCCTGGCAACACCCCATTTATTTTACCCGAAGGCATAGGACGTCGCCTACCAGCTGGCAGCGACATTGTGCTTCAAATCCATTATCACAAAATTGGGCGCGCCGTAGATGACCAATCGCGCTTGGGCATCTACTTTGCCAAAAAGCCTGTTGAAAAGCGTCTCTACGAAGAAGTCATCAACAGCCGTTTGGTCATCATTCCGCCCAATGTAAAAAACCACAAATTCACGGGCACACTCACCATAGACCAAGATGAACATGCGTTGGGTATTTTGCCTCACATGCACTTACTGGGCACAGAAATGAAAGTAACGGCCACCTATCCAACCAGTGAAAAGAAAGTGTTGGTCTGGGTCAAACCTTGGGATTTCAACTGGCAAGAAACCTATGTTTACCAAGAACCCATAGCCTTGCCTCGTGGCACTCGAATTACTCTTGAAGCCTATTATGACAACTCGTCTGACAACCCCAACAACCCCAACAACCCACCCAAGCTCGTACGTTGGGGCGAAGAATCAACCGACGAAATGTGTACGGTTTTTCTTTATGTGACCCGAGACAATGAAAATCTCTTGGAGTCACCTTAATGAAGATTGAAAAATCAAATCGGTAATCGCACCAACACCGCGACGGAATAAATTCCATCGCTACAATTACAAAGTCCTACGGACCAAAGAGCAAAAACCACTCAAACGATTACCGAACGATTTCAACCATTACCATAAAAGTGATTCCAATCATGTACCAAAACGTAACAGTATTTGGTAACCTTTTTTGATCTTTGACTTATAACTCAGGATCTTATGTCATGACCCAACTCTTATCCGTTCTTATCATATTTTTACTTGCCACGCCCATTCAAGCACAGTGGCAAGTATCTATTTTGCCCTATGAAAACAAAACAGATGCCCCGCAACAAGAATGGTACAAACGCGGCATCTCCGAATCGGTTGTGGTGGCCTTGTACAAAGTGCCACAAATTCGCTTGGTTGATGAAACGCCTTTTGGCGATACTTGGCAAAACGCAGTGGGTGATGCCACGCTCATGAATAAAAAAAATATTCACGTTGTATTACAGGGTTGGTATCAACAACGTGGCAATCAACTCAAAATACATACCGACATTGTCGAAGCATCCAATGGAAAAATTAGGAAATCGATCACCTCAGAAACGGCCACGCAACATCCTCAAAAAGCAATTTCGGAAATTGTATTGGCCCTGATGGAAAACCTTGACATTTCTCTTCAGCCCGAACAAAAAACCGCTGTGCAGAAACCCATATCAGAGCGTTTTAAAAACTATCAAACCACCATCAATGCCATTCGTACATTTCGTCAAGCCACGCGTCAAGCACCTCCCAACCCAGCATTTTTATCTCAAGCCGAAACAGGATTCAAACGCGCAATTTCTGAAAACCCACAAAACGCTCACGCAACCTACTATTTGGGGCGCGTCTACGAACTTCGAGAAAACATGTCTGAAGCAGAGGCCACCTATCGCAAAACCCTCATTCTCGATTTTGAACATGTGATGGCACGGTATCACTTGGCCTTGCTCTTTAAAAAACAAGGTCGATCTTCTGAAGCGTTAAGTGAATTGGAACAAACACTGCGCCAATCACCCTTAAATCCAGACATACAAACCACCATATCAGAACTCTTTTTTAGTCAATACGAACAAACCTTTGAATCGCTCACCACGCCACTTAAAGACATGATCCAATCTGCTCCCGATGACCCAACAGGATACTATGAGCTCGGCAATGCATATGACGAACTCTATCGTTATACCGAAGCGGCAGATTATTTTGAACAGGCCATAGAGCGAGATTCAACCTTGGCCGATGCACACTTTAAATTGGGTCTCATTTATCACCGAAAAAGTCAGCATGAAAAAGCGGTGGTGTACCTTGAACAGGCAGCGCAACACGGCACACTGTTTAATCGCGTTTATTTTCGATTGGGTCAGATTCTTTATTTGCTCGGTCGCCACGATGAGGCCACGGCGCAGTTTCTAAAGGCAATTGACAAAGAACCCAACTATCTCATTCCACGATATCATTTGGGCATGAGTCAAAAAGCACAAGGTCACGCAGAAGAGGCATTTAAAACCTTTGAAAAATATGCATCGCTCACCGTTGATGATGCCCGGCCTTATATTGAAATGGGTGAGATATACCAACAAAAAGGGAATGCAGGAGATGCAATTACAGCCTATCAAAAAGCGCTCGAAATCAGCACGGTTGAAGTCGAAGCGCACCATCACCTGGCGCATCTCTACACAGACCAAAATGAACAAAGCAAAGCGATTAAGCATTTCAAATCGGTATTGCGGTTGCGCCCCGATCACCCTGAAGCAGGGGCCATTCAGAAACACATTCAAACCTTATCGAAGTAGCTTAACAAAGGAGAGCCTTCAAACAAAAACAAAAGAGAAAGAATAAATAGAAGAAGATGCTGAATGCATTTATTCTTTTTTGTTCTCCTTTCACGACCTTACCAAAACTGCCAGACGCACGGGCTGGCGAAGCCTTCCTGATATTCTGACGAACATATGGGTCGTCGTTAAATCCAAACATAAAGGAGAAGGCATGACAGACTTGAAAGCACAACAGTCCACCACAGAAAAAGACCTTCTGGTGGCGTTTTTTGATTTGTCTCGGTTTGCGCGTGAGGTTCGCGGTCTCCATTCACGTGAGCTTTTTGACTTGATGTCTCATTACTACGAATTTGTAGGTGACATCATCGAAAATGCCGGCGGAACCATCGTCAAATTCATTGGCGATGCAGCCCTGATTGTTTTTGCAGAAAATCACGTTGATAAAGGTGTCCTTGCGCTTCAGACACTCAAAGAACAAGGCGATGCGTGGCTGTCTCAACAGGGCATGCATTCGCATCACACCATTAGAGCGCACTTTGGTTCTGTTACGTGTGGTCACCTTGGCACAAAATCCGAAAAACGATTTGATGTCTTTGGAGACACAGTCAATATCGCGGCGACACTCTCGTCGAATAACCTGGCTATTACCCCACAGGTTTTTCGCAAACTGTCTTCGGAAACACGAAAGCACTTTAAGAAACACACACCGCCTATTACATATATTCCGGTGGGTGAAGCACATCATGAATAAATAGCACAAAGGGTCCATTCATTGTGAACGGACCCTTTTTATGTCTTCGCCTTCGGCGAGACACTTTCATTCAACAAGCAAATAAGCGGTTAAACAGTCGAAACGTAAGCATTAGGGTTTTATGGCAAAAAATGAAATATGAATGGTGTGACAAATAGAAAGTTGTAGAACTTATGGAACACAGCACCCAAGAAAAAAGATTTGAACGCGTCGCTCTCAAAATGACGTCCAGCCTCGAACTTCATGAAGTACTCACGTCCATTACACAGGGGCTCGTTGATGAAGTCGACGCCACTTTGGCACGTATTTGGTTAATGGGGCCAGGTGATTTGTGCTGCGAATGCTTTAAGGTTGATCATTGCACGAATCAGCAAAAGTGCCTGCACCTTATCGTGAGTGCAGGCATACACACAGAAACAAATGGTGAAATGCGTCGTGTGCCACTTGGCGCGCTCAAAATAGGCGGCATTGCACAAGGTACGGGGTCGATCTCGACAAACGATGTCATGAATGATGAGCGCATCTACAATAAAGCGTGGTTAAAAGAAAATGATCTGCACTCCTTTGCAGGTCATCCTTTAATTTTTGGAGGGGAAACACTGGGTGTGCTCGGCCTGTTTAGCCGCCGTGTGATAGAACAAGATGAGTTTAACAAAATAGCGCTCTTTGCCAATCAAGCTGCCATTGCCATCAAAAATGCACAGCTCTTCGAAACACTCAAGGAAAGCGAAGCGGAGCGGAAAGCCATAGTCGAATCTACGCCGAACCCGCTGGTAATTACCAGCAAAAGTGAGGGCCGCGTCCTATATGCCAATCCGCAATTTGGTACAGCATTTGGCCTACCTGATGATGAGTTGGTAGGGCGAAGAGTAAGAGATCTTTATTATGATCCTTCGGATCGTAATAAACTGCTCGACGAAATCTCACAGACCGGCAGTGCCCACAACTATGAAATGAGATTAAAAAAAGAAGATGGCACGCCGTTCTGGGTAAGTGCGTGCGTACAACCCTTAATCTTTAGAGATGAAGACGCTTTAATCATCGCACTCACAGACATCACCGCTCGCAAGCAGGCCGAAGAAGCCTTGGAACAACTCCAACAAAAAAACGAACTCATCCTACAATCTGCCGGGGAAGGAATCTATGGATTGGACCTGCACGGCAACACAACCTTCGCAAATCCGGCTGCTGCTCAGATGCTCGGGTGGTCAACCGAAGATTTACTCGGCAAACCCCAACACGACCTCATTCATCACACCAAACCGAATGGTGTTTTTTATGACCGAATAGAGTGTCCCATCTACGCCGCTTTTAAAGATGGCCAGGTTCACACAGTAAACGACGAGTTGTTTTGGCGAAAAGATGGCACCAGTATACCCGTCGAATATACCAGCACACCCATGCGTGACAAAGAGGATAACCTCATAGGAGCCGTTGTCACCTTTCGGGATATCACCCAGCGCAAACAAGCAGAGAAAGCCCTACGCGATGCACTTGACGAAGTAGAGGAATTGAAGGACCAGCTGCAAGCCGAAAATGTATACTTGCAAGAAGAGATTAGACTCGAACACAACTTCGACAACATCATCAGTACGAGTGCGTCGTTCAAAAAGGTCTTGAGAAACGTGGAGCAAGTCGCTTCGACCGATACAACCGTACTGATACTCGGCGAAACCGGCACAGGCAAAGAACTTATTGCCCGTGCTTTGCATACCCTTAGCCCCCGCAAAGAAAGACCCTTGGTCAAAGTCAACTGCGCAGCACTGCCCGCAAGCCTGATTGAAAGTGAACTCTTCGGCCATGAAAAAGGTGCCTTCTCGGGAGCCGTTGCACGCAAACAGGGCCGTTTTGAACTGGCCGATCGGGGCACCATCTTTTTAGACGAGATCGGCGACTTGCCTTTGGATTTACAAGCAAAACTTCTGCGTGCCCTGCAGGAAGGCGAGTTTGAAAGACTCGGCGGCACACAAACACTCAACGTAGATGTCAGA
>JABIFK010000370.1 GCA_018650745.1 Candidatus Latescibacterota bacterium
CAAAAACACGTTGCCAGTGGCCGTTGGGAAATTACGGGTGGCTGGTGGATTGAACCCGACAGCAACCTGCCACTCGAAATCAGCTTTCAAAAACAAGTCGAATTATCCCAACATTTCTTAGACAAACACTTTAACGGTATAAAAACCGACGTCTGCTTTCTGCCTGACACCTTTGGTCATCCTGCAACACTGCCTAAAATCCTCTCAGAGCTGGGTCAAAAATATTTCATTTTCTGCCGACCTGCCGAACATGAAAAAAACGACCTGCCCAGCAACCTTTTCTACTGGGAATATGGAGGCCATCGCGTATTGGCCTATCGCCTCAAGCATCACTACACCCAACCCAAATCCACAGACGAAACCGTCGTTGCCGAACGGCTCAACGATGCAGAATATCAAAATCGTGCCGCCAACGGTTTCTTCTTTGGCGTGGGGGATCATGGGGGCGGGCCGACCATAGCCGAAATCCATCTCCTGCAAAAATTCATGGAAAAGCAAAATGACATGGGTTTCTCAACCTGCGCAGCGTTCTTCAAACAAGCCGAACAGCTCCCCGACATTCCCACCTACAGCGGAGACTTGCACCGACACGCAGTGGGATGTTATTCTGTGATGCGCGACATCAAAGACCCCATTCGTCGTTCTGAAAATGGCCTGTGCTTCACAGCCCGCGCACTGGAGATGAATAATGACCCATTAGATGTGCTCACGCCACTTTGGGACAAAACCCTCTTCAACCAATTTCACGACATCTTACCCGGCAGCAGTTCACCCGACGCAGCCGACATGGCTCGCAGCGAAATGGGTGGTGTTGAAGACGGCTGGCGCACCATTGCTTACAATGCTCTCAAAGCCCAATCAGCTACACTTCCTGTGCAATGTACCGAAGGTGAGTTTCGCATCTTCAACACATTGCCTTACGATGTCACTGCACCGCTCAACATCGAATCTTTCTCCTATTTTAAACCTGGCGCAGCCTTCCGTGATGAACAAGGCAACGCCATTGAGATCCAAGAGACCTTACCCAGTGTGCGCACCCTCAGCAGCCGACGCTGGGAATTTATTGACACACTTCCAGCACAAGGATTTAAGAGTTACCATTTTGATCAAAACACAATGGGAACGCCCCAAGATCCTAAAGATGCACATTTCAAGTTAGGCGACCAGATATCTCACCCCGCATTCACCATTCAAAAATCAGGCATCATACAACAAGACAAGCCTCTCCTCAACGGCCTGGCTTTCCGTGTCATAGAAGACACGTCTGATACTTGGGGCCATGGCATTGTCGAATACAACAATGTCATCGACTCGTTCTCAATAGAAAAAACGAGTGTTCAAAAGGGTGACATCAGCCAAAAACTCTATGAACGGTGGACCTACAACCATTCCTATGTTGACGTCATCTACAGCCTGTACCAAAACCTACCCGACATCTATATCGATATACGTGTTAATTGGGCGGAAGATTGCAAAATCCTCAAAATGGAACTCCATCCCGAAGGTTTTACCCAAAATCAATTCATCATGCAAGGCGCAGGCGGCCCCATCACACGCCCTGCTGACGGCAGCGAACTCCCCCTTCATCACTGGGTAAAACTCCAAGGCGAAAATTCTGAGTTTGCCATCATACAAAACGGTGCCTTTGCGTGTGACTGCCAAAAAGGACAATTGCGCATCAATCTCGTACGTTCAAACCTATATGGCTATCACGAACCCAGTGAACGCCACCCGCTCGACCCACAGCATCCAACCGATCAAGGGTTACACACCTTTCAATTTCGCCTTCAATTCGGAAATGAGATCACACCCGAAAAACTAGAACGCGACACAGCAGAATTCCTCGAACCTTATTGGGTTATTCGCGACGGTAAAAAACCCAAAACACCTTTAGCGAAACCAGAACATCTCTCTCACCGATAGGCAAGAAACCTAAAGTAAGGGCTGAGTATATGCTAAGAATCGCACCCTAATAACATGCAAGTCAGTGGTAATACCAACAAAAAGCAAGAGTGAAAATTCTGATAATCTCCGTTATATCAATTAGATAGGCTTAACTTGAGCATAACAGACAAGCGTTTTAACACAAACAAACACGATACATCAGACCGAAACGCCCGCTTTGTTTCATTTGACCGTCATATCCCACTTGACGAGATGCAATAAATGTGATATTTTTGCCATGTCACTGATGACCCCACAACTGAGGAGATCCCCATGACGCCACAGTTGCTCATATTTCTTGGCGCTGTCGTTTATTTGAGTTGGGCGCTTGTTCGCTATCTCAAAAGCCGCAATAACCCTGATGATCGTCCCTTTATCGAAGTGCTTGATGATGTTGCAGAACCTCCTGCACCGCCTCCAAAGCAAAGGCCTCATAGAAAAGACTCTGATGGCGACCGCGAATGGCGTAAACGCATCAAGGCCGAGATAGAAGATCTGACGAAATAACATTCTTCTAAGAATATCAGAAACCCCCATCACCAACACTGGTGATGGGGGTTTTCTTTGCCCCTCAAATTCTGCTTGCTCTCCCATCTTACCCATCGTACGTTATGCCCTCAAATCGCGTGGGACAAACACCTGTCTCCTAATCCCTGACTCCTGACCCCTGGTATTTTTCATGTCCAAACACCTGATTATAGATGGCCATCTCGATATGGCCTTCAACGGTCTCTTCTACAGACGCGACCTCACACAGTCGGTGTACGAATTGCGAAACCGTGAAGACAGCAATCGCGGTGGCGTTTCGGCACACCCAGACTCACTCGAACGTCGTATGGGCCCACGCCCCAAGCACTTTACGCCCACAGTTGCATTGCCCGAAATGCGCAAAGGCAAAGTGGGCATGATGCTCTCGACCATCATGGCACGTGTGCAAGACCCAGCAGGCAACACGCACAACGCGCTGCGCACACAAGCCAATGCCTATGCACGTGGGCAATCGCACTTGGCCTATTATCGTGCCTTAGAGCGCAAAGGCGAAATCACCTTCATCAAATCTGCATCAGATTTAGACGCCTGTATCCAATCTTGGGAAAACCCAACGCCAGAAACACCCATCGGCCTCATTCTCTCCATGGAAAGTGCCGATCCTATTTTGGGCCCAGACCAAGTGGGCGAGTGGTATGAAGCAGGCTTGCGCTCCGTGTCCCTCACGCACTTTGGTGCAAATTCCTACGGTCATGGTACCGGCACCGCAGGCGGTCTTTATCCACCCGCCTATCCGCTGATGGATGCCCTCGCAGAAACCAACATCGCCATTGACCTCACGCACGCAGCAGACATTGCCTTCTGGCATATTATGGATTATTGGAAAGGCCCCGTGCACGCCAGCCATTGCAATTGCCGTGCATTGGTGCCGGGGCAACGTCATCTTACAGATGATATGATCAAAGCCATCACCGACCGCGGTGGTATCATCGGCACCGTCTTTGCAGAACAAATGCTCAACCCCGTGTGGAACTGGGACGATCCAAGCACGCATTACGCCACATCCACACGCCCCATGAAAGCGGCTATCGAACACATTGATCACATTTGCAATCTCACTGGCAGCACCGATCATGTCGCCTTTGGCACCGACCTCGATGGCGGATTTGGTCTCGAACTTTCGCCCACCGACTATCACACCATAGATGACCTACAACGCTTCCTCGACCTCTTGTCTGCTCATGGCTTTAGCGACGAAGATGTGGCCAAATATGCAAGCGGCAATCTCATCCGATTCTTCAAAAATATCTGGAGTTAATCCCTTATGTCCGATCATCCATATCTTATTCTCGACAGCCACCTTGATCTTGGCTTTAGCGCCTTACAAATCAACCGCGACATCACCCAACCAGCCAAAACCGTGCGTGTGGCCGACTCAGAACCCACGATGCGAAGTTTTGGCTCTTGCACCACCACGTTTCACGAATTACACAAGGGCCACATTGGCATCGTCTTTGGTACCGTGATGTCACGCATTGATCCCAACGACCACTGGACCGGCACTGGCATGTATGACCAAACCCAATGCCACGGTATTGGCATGGGCCACTACCATGTCTACAAAGCCATGGAACGCGACGGCATTATTACTCAGATTCACAACAGCGCCGATCTGGACGCCAGCATAACAGCATGGCAAAACCCACAAGCCGACACCCCCATTGGCCTCGTGCTCGCAATGGAGAGTGCCGATCCTATTCTCGATCCAGAGCAGGTGCCATTCTGGTATGACCTTGGTTTGCGCATTGTTAGTATTTCTCATTACGGCACGAGTTCGTATTGCCACGGTACGGGCACCGAAGGCGGTTTGCTCGATCGGGGTCGTCCTTTATTGGATGCACTCAAAGAAGCGGGTATCATTGTAGATCTCACGCATACAACCGATCAAGCTTTTTGGGAAATTCTCGATCATTATGATGGACCGGTGGCCGCCAGTCATCATAATTGTCGCACGCTTGTGCCTGGACAACGCCAACTTACCGACGACATGATCAAAGCCATCGTCGAACGCGGTGGGGTGATTGGGGCTGCATTTGATGCTTGGATGCTTGACCCCAATTGGAAACGTGAAACACCTGCTTGGGGGCAAACCACACAGGCGACAATAGAGACGATTTGTGATCATATTGATCATATTGCGCAGTTGGTTGGTAGCGCCAATCATTCGGGTATTGGGAGTGACCTGGATGGGGGGTTTGGGCAAGAGCAATCGCCTCGGGATCTCAATACGATTGCAGACCTGCAGCGGATTCCTGATATATTGGATCGGCGGGGGTATTCGGATGTGGATATTGCGAACTTGATGTCGGGGAATTGGGTGAGGTTATTGAAGCAGGTATGGGATTGATTTAGGGACAGCAAACCCCTTAGACATAATTCTATTTTTTATATTTATTTTGCCTTCGGCGACTTACTTTTGTTCAACAGCAAACAAAAGTAAGCAAAAAATGCCGTCCCTCAAGTGCCGGGAAGGCTGATTTTCCGCAAATACCAGCGGTGGGTACAAAAGATGAAATAGCCTACGAGGGCAAGTGATGTAATAGAGTATGATGTGGAATGGAATAAGTGCGAAAAATCGGAGATAGATTAAAGTAAGGAGTTTGTCTCGTAGAATATTTGCTTAAAGCAGAACGATGATAAAATCTTAGTCTATCAGACTAGAAAGTAAAAGGTCAAACATCCTCTTGGTGGGGTGGGCCGTTGTGCAGTTGGTGGGTGTTGACGTGTGGGTGAAGGGCGCGTGGAATGCGAGGAGAGGTGTGGGAACTGCACGGGCAGGTGAGGGTGGTAAATGCTCATAAAAATATCCAAACGCATTAAATGCCCCACGCATAGTGGCGGCTTTCTTTGGATACTTTCTTTAGCTGTTGAAAGAAAGTATTCTCGTCGAAGACGGTGTAAAAAAACACAAAATTATAGGAGTTAGCAATGCCAAAAAAACCAAACCTCCTCCTCATCACAACCGATCAACAACGCGGCGATTGCCTCGGCTGCGCAGGCCACCCCGCTCTCGAAACCCCCTACCTCGACGAACTCGCTGAAAGCGGTGCCTACTATCCCCACGCATACACATCTGTCCCGTCGTGCACACCCGCTCGCGCTGGCATCCTCACCGGCATGGACCAATGGAACCATGGTCGCCTCACAATGACCGGTGGCGACGCACTCGAATACCCCGCCACCTTACCCGGCGAATTGACCAAAGCAGGTTATCACACCCAAGCTGTCGGCAAAATGCATCACGCCCCACAACGTCGCCTGTATGGATTCCACAACATGGTGCTCGACGAAAGCGGCCGTCGCCAAGGCAACTTTATCAGCGATTATCATACCTGGTTCGAACAAAACAAAGAAGGCGCATACGGTTATCGAGATCACAGCATCGATTGGAATTCTTGGATGGGCCGCCCAAGCCATTTACCAGAGCACCTGCATCCCACACATTGGACCGCCAGCGAAGGCATCAATTTTTTGCAACAACGCGACCCCACCAAACCCTTCTTCATGTGGCTCTCTTTTGCCCGTCCGCATTCTCCTTATGACGCACCTCAAGCCTATTGGGATATGTACGTTGACCACCCCGACATTCCCAAAGCAGCAGTTGGTCATTGGGCCGATGAATTTGATCACAAAATAGCCGACGTAAATGCCCCCCGTTCTCATCGTACCGACCGCGAAACGCATAACGCCCGTGCAGGGTATTATGGCAATATCACATTCATTGATCACCAAATAGGCCGCGTACTCTACGAACTGCGTCGCCACGATCCACAAACCTATGCCAACACCCTCATCGTCTTCACATCAGACCATGGCGACATGATGGGCGATCATCATCACTGGCGAAAAACATATGCCTATGAAGGGTCTGCACGTATCCCCTTCATCGTAAAATATCCCGACACCTGGAAAGACATGCCACGCGGCCAAGTTTATGATCACCCCATTGAACTGCGCGACATCATGCCCACCTTGCTCGATGCCGCAGGCGCAGACATCCCCGACTCCGTAG
>JABIFK010000717.1 GCA_018650745.1 Candidatus Latescibacterota bacterium
ATTCCAATCTCTTTCAATGCTCGCAAGAGCCCCGGTTCTTCTTTCAACCCATAAATTTCGCGCATTTTGTCATTCACTTTACCACCGAACCCCGTTTCTACAAGCATGCACTCATTACCGTTCTGCACAACCAAACAGTGCATACCCAATGTCACGCGATTCTTATGATCAGCCTTCAGTCTTTTTTCCCACAATGGCTTAGGCACAACCCCAAAGATGGCCCCTCCATCCATTTTGACAATCCCAGCGTTTATCACAGAAAGTGTCCATTTTCCATGTTTTCGAGACATGAATTGCCCCATAAAACCACCCTTCATGCAAAAGTCCTTACCAAAAACTTGAATCCCGTACATAAGAAAACCGTTTGCCTTAAATTGGCAAACGGTTTTTACATCGTTTCTACACAGATACAATTATCTACTGGTTTGCACCCAAAGCTTGCAACTGCCCAGATTGGCGCCTGTAGGCTTCTCTCAGTTCTTGAACAACTTGCACACGCACCCTAACACTCTTATCACTAAGGGCTTTAGAAAGATACCGACCACTGATATTGGCATCTATGTTCCCCAAAGCCCGCACAGCCTCCAAACGAATCGATTCTTCCTTATCGCTTAATGCCTTGCCCAATGCCTCAGCACTTCTTTGTTGTTCTGCGGGGGTGTTGACCATTGTGCCCAAGAGCCGAACAGCATCCTTACGCACTGCAGGATTTTTATCTCCCAATGCCCGTTGTAAGATCCCTTCCATCGAATAATCTGCTTTGTGCCCCAACCCCGGCACAAATTTGATCGGCGGTAAGGATCTTACGGCACACCCAGAAAACCCACAAAGACAGAATACAAAGATTAAGATGCTTCTGAGTAACAAATGCATTGGATTTCGCCTCAAATAGTATTTGAATACATAAGAACTAAACCTATATATGTATATTCGGCAGATTTCAGAAATTCTACATCCTCAACCTGACTCTCGACAAAAAAAAACTTTCTCAGCCCAAAGTTTGTATCTTTTTATTAAGAATATATAGCCAAATATGCTTAGAAGTTCAAACACAACACTCAGGAGAACGATATGTGTCCGGTTGCTCTGATTACAGGATCCAGCAGAGGTATTGGCAGGGGCATTGCACTATGTTTGGCACAAGCAGGGTATGACATTTTGGTGAATTATGCTGGCAATCAAACAGCAGCAGAAGAAACCGCTGCCGCTGTTGTAGACTTTGGGCAAAAGGCCGAAATTTGCCAAGCAGATATCACTTCGCAGTCAGATGGGAAGCGATTGGTGGATTTTACGCTTTCTTCTTTTGGTAGGTTAGATATGCTGGTTAACAATGCCGGCATAGCACCTCCCGTCAGAGCAGATATCCTCGAAGCAGATGCTGACAGCTATGATCAGGTTATGGCAACAAATCTTAAGGGGCCTTATTTTTTAACCCAATATGCGGCCAACAAAATGATTGATCTTCAACAAGCTGGCACAGTAGGAACACCCAGGATTGTCATCATCACCTCCATATCAGCCTACACATCTTCTACAGCCCGTGGCGAATATTGCGTCTCGAAAGCGGGTTTAAGTATGATGACCAGATTGTTTGCTGACCGCTTGGCAGAGCATGGTATTCCCGTAAATGAAATCCAACCAGGCATCATCCAAACAGACATGACCGGCCCAGTAAAAGAAAAATATGACACGCTGATAGAAGATGGCTTAACCCCAATTAGACGCTGGGGACAACCAGAAGACATTGGCAAAGCAGTTGCGGCCATTGGCTTGGGATATTTTGACTTTACCACAGGCGCTGCGATTCCAGTTGATGGTGGATTCCATTTGCACAGGCTATAAGTTCGAATATTGACCCGGAAACCATAATAACCTAAAATTGATGTATTGTTCTGCCCCAGTCACACCCATTTAAGGAATCAAACATGCTTGGAAAATTCTTCAGAAAAGACGACGAAGAAGCCAATGGTACAGCGAAAGAAAAACAAATTTATATTGAAGGCCAAGAAGAGCAGGCTCAAGAGGCGATGGATTTTTTGTCTCAAGATAGCCAGACAGATCTTGATGAAACGCTCGTTGAAGTCAGCGAAACAGTAAGGGAGGCCGCAAAGGCCTCATTGCGCGACATCAAACTAATGGAAGAAGGACACTGCCCTTCGTGCGGACACAAAACCCTCCGGCAATTCGTGTTCACCACTGTTTGTTCCAATTGTGGATGGTTCTCTTTTATATCACCCGAAGAAGGTAAATCTATCATCCACCTCAAAAGCGGTCGGCAAATTGAATGTGGGACAACATTTGATACAAAAGGAAAGTTCCTGCTCGGGATTACTAACGGTGTGGTTCGAGCAAAAGTATCGACAGAAAATGTCGAGTTTGTTGAATTTGCTTGGACAGATGAGGAAATTAAAAAGAAGCGTGAATCGCGCATCAAAGAACAAGCAGGCATAGACAGTTGGACAGAAAAGCCCCTCAACGAGTATGATGACGAAGACGAGCCCGTAATTGTTTACGCTTCTTTTGGTCCGAGTCAAGAGAGATTTGTGTTTGGGAATGAAGACAATGCTGAAGCATTTAAGAAACAATATGCTGTTCGCATTCACAAAAACTGTTATGAACGGCCCTGTGTTGACTGTGATCTATGCACAAAAAAATATAACGGTGAAGACGAAACGATTTACAAACAGATGATAGAAGATGGTGTTGTTTAAAAAAGGGGATGGCCGCTCGGCCATCCCCTTTTTGAACTTCTGGTTGTCTTATAATTCAACTGGCTCAGCGAAAAGTTCCCTGTCTTCATCACCTTTTTGCTGCTGGTCATAAAGACGTCGATAAACAAGACATTTTTCCAGCAATTCGTCGTGTTTCCCCCACCCTACCATGCGCCCATTATCCAATACTAAAACCCGATCTGCACGCATCGCAGTCGATATTCTATGCGTGATAACAAGTGTCGTCCGCCCCTCCATGATCCGATCCAGTGTTACCTGAATTTTGGCTTCCGTTTTGGCATCCAATGCCGATGTGGTGTCATCCAAAATCAAAATACTTGGGTCGGTTACCAAAGCCATTGCAAAAGCTAATCTCTGTTTCTGCCCCCCCGACAAGTTCGAGCCTCGTTCTTCAACGCGAGCCTCATATTTTTCTGGTAGTGTCATAATAAAATCATGCAACTCAGCAGATTTTGCAGCTTGCATAACCTGTTCAGCAGTCGTGCCCTCTCGGCCATATCGGATGTTGTCAACAATCGTCCCCGAAAACAATACGGGCTCTTGAGGTACCATGCTCAGGTGATCTCTCAAAGAAGATATCCGAACATCCTGGATGTTGTAATCGTCTAAAAAGACCCGCCCTTCAGTAGGCTCGTACAATCGCATAAGCAAGCTGACCAACGTGCTTTTTCCGGCCCCAGACGGCCCAACAACTGCTACCGAAGTTCCTGGATCTATCTTAAAGTTGAGATCTCGCAACACATAGTCTGCAGACTCATTATATCTAAAAGAAACATCTTGAAAACCGACTCGACCATGAACTGTTTTCAAACTAAGCGCATCGGCTTTGTCTTCGATTCTAACATCTTCATCTAATACCTCGAACACCCTAGAAATAACCACGACCATTTGTTGTATCACTGCATTCACATTTGTCAATGCTACCAGTGGCTGAAACAAACTCCCCATCGACATATTGAAGTAAATCAAATCCCCCAAAGTCATTTCCCCACCCCGCACTTGCAGTGCTCCCAAATAAAAAATCAAAGCCGATGCGACACCACTGACCAAAGCACAGGTTGCACTTAATCCAACACTCAACATGTTACTTTTCAAACCCAAACGAAATATGCCGCTCAGTCTCTTGAAGAACAAACGAAACTCTCGTTTTTCTCTGGCAAAAGACAAGACTACGCGAATCCCCTTCACACGCTCTTCCAAAATCCCATAGGTATCAGCGTAAGCCTCTCTATACCGCGAAAAAGTAGTAGCGATTGCACGCTGAAAACCCTTATATGTCAACACATACAAAGGTAAAGCCATGAGGGCCAAAATTGCCAATTTTGCATCAATAGATAACAAAACAACTACGCCAATAATTATGCGGGCAACGTGTCGAGTCGTCTCAACAAACGTGGTCGTCACTTCACTTTGCAAAAGACCAACATCGTCCAATATCCGAGACATGATTTTGCCAGTCTGCTGCCTATCAAAAAAAGTCATTTGCAATTTTTGGATTTTTTGATGAAGATCCAACCGGATCCGAAACACAATACGTTGACCAACAAAAGAGATGTTGTAATTATAGAACCAATTGATGGTTGCAAACAAAGACCTCACAATCAGATACAGGATAAAAATCCACCAAAGCCATTGAATCTTCTCTGTGCGTGACTTCTCTGGTTGTATATTTCCGTCTTGCCATTGGTGAGGCAAAACATTTTGAGGATCCCGAGGACGTACACTTTCTTCTTTGATCAAGCTTTTCATCCCTGCAGCAGAAGCAACTTCCGCGGCGGGCTTGATCTGTAACACCTCATCAATTGTCAATTTTGAGATAAAACCCAAAAGAAATGAATATGACGATGTGACGCCTGCCATCAGCATCACCATCACCATTCGAAACCAATATGGCCTGATATATAATTTTATAAATCGTTTCATACTATCCATAATAAAACTCAATCCGCAGTTTCAATGTCTTCAGAAACAGAACCGGCAAACTGTTGCTCATATAATTGACGATACTTCCCGTCAGGAATTTCGAGTAATTCTTGATGATTTCCCGTTTCAACAATTTCACCCTGGTCCATTACCACAATAATATCAGCATTCACAATGGTCGACAACCGGTGAGCAATCGCAAATGATGTCCGTCCCTCTAAGACATTTGCCATCGCTTTTTGTATGAGAGCTTCTGACAAGGAATCCAAAGATGATGTCGCCTCGTCGAGGATAAGAATCGCAGGGTCAGTCAAGACAGCTCTCGCAATGGCCAAACGCTGCTTTTCTCCCACAGACAATTTAATCCCTTCGTCACCCAAAAGCGTGTCATATCCATCAGGAGTACGCATAATAAACTCATGAATCTCAGCGATGCGAGCTGCTTCAATCAATGCAGCATCTGAAGCATCAGGCTGGCCATAGCGCAAATTATCTCGAATGCTGATGTTGAACATGACCGAGTCTTGCAGAACTTGCCCAATCTGAGTACGCAGGGATCTCAATTTTACATCTCGAATATCGTAACCATCTATTTTTATCGCCCCACGATTAACATCAAAATAGCGCATCAAGAGGCTTGTCAGTGTCGTTTTCCCGCACCCAGTATGCCCAACAAGTGCCACCATTTGCCCAGGTTGCACCTCCAGGTTTACACCCTTAAGCACCGGTTCACCGGCTTTATACTCAAAGTGAATGTCCTCAAATTTGACGTGGCCTTTAACTGGAGGCAAAGCTTGGGCGTGATCTTTGTCCGCAATATCTACAGGAAATTCCAAAACTTCTAAAATGCGCTCGACCGAAACCAGCATAGTCTGCAATTGCATGGCCATTTGCGTGATGTTAAGGACAGGCTGAAACATCCGCTGAGCAAAAGACAGAAAAGCCATCACTGCGCCATAGGTCATTTCACCGATAATGACGAAATAGCATCCCAAACAGAATATGACCGTGTTTCTAAGGCCAGACACCGCCCACACACCAGAATTGTAACCTGCACGGTAGACCGCTGTGACCATTGCCTGATCCAGACTTTCATGTGTCTCCTCAGTAAACGCGCGGTTCTCCTTTTTTTCTCGACCATACGCTTTTACGAGCGCGACGCCGCTGAGCCGTTCTTGCAAACCAGTAGATACACGATCCATTTTGGTTCGCCAAGCCCTCACTGACTCACGAATCGGTCCCCGCCATCCAAAATAATTCACCATATAAAGGGGCAACAACACGATCAAGAGCAAACCCATTTTCCAATTCAACGCCAAGCACATAAACGTTGCAACCCAAAAAGTTATAAAATCAGTTACAATACGTAGGACGCGCATCGTTACCATACTGCGCACCGTTGCTACATCCCCCATTAGGCGCGACATAACTTTGCCAGTCCCCATCTCATCATAAAACCGCATAGGGAGTTTCAGCAATCGCCCGTAGAGCGTGCGTCGCAGATCCATGATTAATCGGTGAGACACATATGAAATCGTAAACGTATTTGCAACGCGCATCCCCGCCGTCAGAATTGGGATGCTTATCGAAATCATCAACAGTACTTCCAGCATGCTCCAATTCCCTCCCACCACAATATCATCAACGATATACTTCATGATAAGGGGCGGCGTCATTCCGATAACAGTCAAAATCACCGTAATGATAAAACCACCGAACAATCGGGGAACATAAGGTTTTACGAATGGCAGCATTTTCTTTAAATTGCGAATATTGCCTTCTTCAGCCATAACAGAACATCTCCAAATTCTTTTTTGACGTTATGTGAGAAGATACAAACAAGTTCTGGTGAAATCAACTTCACCAAACCAACCAAAAGTCATTGTTCAGCATTCGCTGTGTTGTTTTTTTACAAAAAAACCGTAGATATCTCCCACAAAGGCTGCACTATGCAAGATTCAACGTTTCAAAAAATGACAGTTTCAGACATCAAGGATGCAATTGAAAATATTTCCCCCCCGCAAGAAAAAACAATCCAGGCCCTAGAAAAAGACAGCCGGACAAGTGTGCAACAACTCGCCAAGAGAATTAGACGCCAGCAAAAAGCACTTGCTCAAGAGGAAGCTCGATTGGAAAAAATGAGTGCCCTTGAAAACAAGCTCAGGTCGAGGGGATTCACACACATAGCAGGTGTTGACGAGGCTGGCAGAGGTCCTCTTGCAGGCCCCGTTGTTGCGGCCGCAACCATCCTCCCCCCCGATATCCAAATCGAGGGTCTAAATGATTCAAAAAAGCTTTCTGAGAAAAAAAGAGAAGTGCTCTTTGGTCAAATCCAAACACAGGCACTGGCCATAGGTGTCGGTCAGGCCACACCCCAAGAAATTGACCAATTAAACATTCGCAATGCAACCCATCTGGCCATGCGCCGGGCCTTAGACCAACTGTCCATTGCGCCCGACAGAGTCCTAATCGATGGGAATGCTGTGCCTGAAAGCGATTACAATGAGATGGCCATCATTGGAGGTGATCGAAAATCGGTTTCGATTGCTGCAGCCTCCATTATCGCCAAAGTCACACGGGATCGGATCATGGTCAAATATGACATAGAATACCCCGAATATGGTCTTGCAAAGCACAAAGGTTATGGAAGCGCCCATCACCTAAAAGTGTTAAAGGAACACGGGGCTACTCCAATCCACCGAAGCTCATTTGCGGGCGTTCCAAATAATACTACCCTTTCAGAAGTTGGCGAGGTTTTTGCCGACGGAATTGCTGCGGCCCGAAACCTCGAAGAATTAACGACGATAGGCGATACAATTGCGCGTGCCTCCCTAGATGTTCACGGATCTGAAATGGGCATCCTGCGAGAGTTATATCGTAAACGCCGAACCACATTGCAGCGCCCTGGTAATATGGGCGAAAGGTTAGCAACTGAATATCTTCAACGCAAAGGATTTGCTATTTGCGAGAACAACTATCGAGCAGCGGGAGGGGAAATCGACATCATTGCCCAAAAAGATGGGAAACTGATTTTCTTGGAAGTTAAGACTGCCACACAAACACAATTTGGAGACCCAAAAACTTGGGTAACACCTCAAAAACAGAGCCAAATTATTCGGGTAGCAAAAGCCTATCAAAGCCTACATCCGAAACCAAATATGACTCCCCGATTTGATGTGATTAGCATTGTTCTATCGCAAGCCCCCCCCCAGATAGAACACACACAAAACGCATTTACACTTTCTCTTAAACCTTGACAAATAGAACACTTACATTTAATTTTATCTTTCTTTCCCATTTTTATTTGTAGTGGATAAATCAGTTCTCAATAGACATCGAACTCGGAAATCGCCTTTACTTTTTGTTTTACATAAAACGCAGGAGAATGGACAATGGCAGAGTCGCTGGGCGACTGGAAGCGCACACATAACTGTGGTCAATTGCGCGTAGAGCAAGTTGGCAATGAAGTCACGCTGATGGGTTGGGTTGCCAAACGGCGAGACCACGGGGGTGTCATCTTCGTAGACCTTCGAGATCGCTGGGGAATCACTCAGGTTGTTTTTCGCCCCGACTTAAAGGCCGACACCCACAGCGTAGCAGAAAGTATTCGCAGCGAATTTGTTATCGCTATTAAAGGGAAGGTTGAACCTCGTCCGGAAGGCATGGCAAATACCAACCTTCCAACGGGTCAAATTGACATTGAATGTACCGATTTGAAGCTGTTAAATGCAGCAGATACTCCCCCGTTTGCCGTTGACTCTGAAGTGGATGTCAATGAAGAATTGCGGTTGCGGTACCGGTATCTGGATCTGCGCCGGCCCAGCATGCAAGAGGCGTTGATTTTGAGGCATACTGCCGCTCAGCAAACACGTCGCTATCTTGTAGATCGGGATTTCCTTGAAATAGAGACCCCCTACCTGATGAAAAGTACTCCTGAGGGCGCTCGAGATTATCTTGTCCCTTCTCGGGTGCATCCTGGGTCGTTTTATGCTCTTCCGCAATCGCCCCAAACATATAAACAACTCCTAATGGTAGCAGGATATGATCGCTACTTTCAAATTGTTCGGTGTTTCAGAGACGAAGACTTACGAGGCGATCGCCAACCAGAATTCACTCAAATTGACATTGAAATGTCATTTGTAGACGAAAATGATGTCATGAGTCTTGCTGAAGGACTTGCCCGCCATGTTTTCGAAACGACAATAGGGGTTCAACTCGACAGTCCTGTACCACGTATCACCTACCAAGATGCCATGGATCGATATGGTACTGACAAACCCGACACCCGCTTTGGGTTCGAGATTGTCGATATTACAGAAGCTGCGGAAGCTGCGGATTTTCAGGTATTCAAGAATGTTTTGGGTAGTGGTGGTCAGGTTCGTGCGATTAACGCGAAACAATGTGGCAGCTTCTCCCGCAAACAAATTGATGACCTGACGAAGTTTGTGGGTCAATTTGGAGCAAAGGGCTTGGCGTGGATCAAAGTTACGGACCAAGGTTTAGAATCCTCTATAGTAAAATTCTTTCCAGATCAAGCCCAAGTCATTCTTCGCGAGCGTCTCAATGCCGAGCCTGGGGATCTCCTATTGTTTGTTGCC
>JABIFK010000746.1 GCA_018650745.1 Candidatus Latescibacterota bacterium
GAATGAAGGTGTGAGTCAGGATGTGCGAGATGAGTTGAGCAAGCGTGGACATACTGTGGAGGTGAAAGAGGGCGCGATTGCAGTTCCTGTGATGGTTTATATTGATCAGGAGAACGGGAAGTTTTATGCGGCGGGTGACCCGATGGCGAGGCGACACGCGGCGGGGTTGTAGGGATGGTGAAGTGGCAGACGGTAGGTGATAGATGGAAAGGCAAGAGGTGTGAAGATTTGTGCAAAATGCAAGGTGCAGCGTATGTCAAACTGTTCAGGTCTATCGTGGCATCCGTGACAAGCGTATACATTGTGAAGTAAATTAAGATAAGGAGTTGTTCGGCAGATTTGGGTGGCGTTTGGGGAATATGAGATCGCGTGGTTCGGAGGTATTGCAGATGAGAATTGGAATTCCGAAAGAGACGAAGGTGAGAGAAGGTCGTGTGTCTTGTACGCCGGGAAGTGCCCGCATGTTGGCTCAGGATGGGCACGACGTATTGGTGCAGACAGGGGCTGGTGATGGCAGTGGCTATGAGGATGCGGCGTATATCACGGCGGGTGCTCAAATCGTGCCGACGGCGGAAGATGCTTGGGCGGCGCAGATGGTTATTAAGGTGAAAGAGCCAATTGAGAGTGAGCATGCGTTTCTGCGTGAGGATTTGATTCTGTTTACTTATTTGCATTTGGCGGCTGACCGGCCATTGACAGATCGGTTGGTCGAATCGAAGACGACCAGTATTGCGTATGAAACGGTTCAGGTTGGTCGCCGGCTGCCTTTGCTTGAGCCGATGAGTGAGATTGCTGGGCGTATGAGTACGGTGGTTGGTGCGTTTTACCTGAGCAAGGCACTCGGTGGCAAGGGTGTGTTGCTTGGTGGTGTTCCCGGTGTGTTGCCAGGGCATGTATTGGTGCTTGGCGGTGGAACCGCAGGTATCAATGCCGGACGTGTTGCGGCTGGGATGGGAGCGGAAGTAACGATTTTGGAAGTTGATTTAGAAAAGATGCGATTTTTAGATATTACACTGAGCAATGGAACACATACCCTGTACTCAAATGAACAGAACCTGTTGGAAGTTTTGCCGTCGGTGGATTTGTTGATTGGTGCGGTTTTGTTGCCCGGTGCGAGAGCACCCAAGCTGATTCGGCGTGAGATGCTGCGTCAAATGAAACCTGGGTCTGTGTTTGTGGATATAGCGGTGGATCAGGGCGGTTGCGCCGAAACAACACACGCTACGACGCATGATGAACCTACTTTTGTGGAAGAGGATATTGTGCATTACTGTGTGGCAAACATGCCTGGCGCATATTCACGAACAGCAACACAGGCGTTGAACAATGCTACGATGCCTTATGCGCAGAAGATTGCAAATCTCGGTCTTGATCAAGCGTTGATGCAGGTGCAAGAATTACGGCTTGGATTGAGTACGCATCAAGGTCATCTCACCTGTGAAGCTGTTGCCGATGCACATGATTTGTCTCATGTCGTGTATTCGGATTGATGGATCGATAGACCATAAGACCCAAATACATGCACAGGTTCTGTGCCCGTCTGTTATTTGCCCCGAAAATCGAGGACGCGGAAACTACGCCTCTACATAAAATGGAAAGACAGACGACTGTTTGGGTTGTGATAAATAGGACTTAGCTGAGATTTCAATTCGTGATGTGCTGAATATAAAATCATTATATTATTTCCCCTTAATACCCACCAAACATATTGCTTCGTAATAGACTGCATACGACTCCCACCATTTCCAAGTAACCCTATTCCTTTTCTTTCACGTCATAACACGATAGCGTTTCGGTGTCGCGGATATAGAGATAACCGTTTGCGACGACGGGGTAGGCCCATGCTTTGGCTTGGCCTTCGTTGGGTTGATTGGGTGGTGTGAACCGGCCCAGTTCACGATATTCATCGGGTGTTGGATCGATGAGAGCGACTTCGCCCTTTTCGCTGTGGATGTAGATGCGGCCATTGGCAAAGAGAGGGGCGCCGGAGCCTACGCTGCGATCTGTCCATTTGACTTCACCGGTCAAAAAGTCTACGCATTGCATGGCTTTGTCGGTGGTGCCATAGAGGTAACCGTTGATGAGGAGTGCACCGCCAACTGCGCGAGGCAATTTAAGTGAGTGGTAGATTTCTGTTGCTGAGGTTGATCCTTGGTCTGTGTGGATTTTTACAAGGCCACCGCCACCACGGTTGCTGGCACTGTAGACGTGGTTGTTGTGTACGACAGGTGTGGGAATGTTGGCTGGGCTGCCTTCAGAGGTTTTGGCGTATTGCCAAAGCACTTTGCCATTGGTGGCATCAACGCCGACCAAGCTCTTTTGGAGAAAATGGACATATTGTTTTTTGCCGAGGATTGTTGCAACAACAGTTGAAGCGTAGGCCGCTTGGCCACCTTCGGGTATGGATGATTTCCAAACAAGATCACCGGTTATTTTGTTGAGGGCTATGAGTGTGGCTTCGGGGCCACCGGGTGCACAAATGAGAAGGTCGCCATCTATGAGGGGCGATTCTGAATAAGCCCATCGCCCAGGTTGCCCGTTGAACTTGTCGCGGACATTGAGATGCCAGCGTGTTTTGCCTGTGGCCGTTTCTAAACAGGCGAGGTTACCATCTGAGCCAAAGACGTATAGTAGGTTGCCGTCAACGGAAGGTGTTGAGCGTGAACCGGGATAGTTAGGCTTTTGATCGGGTTTGCCCACTTTGCCAATGCGCGTTGACCAGATTTGTTGGCCATTTTTGATGTCTAATGCACGCACATATTCATTGTCCATGCCTTCATTGGCGAGGATGTAGAGTCGGTCACTCACGACGACGGGTGTTCCGTAACCACCACCGAGGTTGGTGATTTGCCAGCGCATTGTTGGGCCATCTGTAGGCCAGGTTTTGAGCAAGCCTGTTTCTTTTGAGATGCCATTTCGATCAGGGCCCAGCCATTGTGGCCAATCTGCAGCATTTGTAAAGGTTGGGTATGCGAGTAATGCAATGGTGATGATGAGGCAGATCTTTTTCCATACGTTCATTTTCTATCTCCGTTTTTCTTTGTTGGTATTTTGGGCGGTTTTGATTCGGTAGACCGCTGGGTCGTTGGGGCATAGTATATTGTATAAGCTGTAAATATACGGATCATTTGGGGTTTGACCAGCGGTATTGTGATGTAAATGGTTGCGCACAATAAATCGTATGCTTTTATTGGCTCAATGTTCATAAGAAGGCGTAAACTCACGATTCTGTAATTTTACACACGCGTGTAAAATTACTATTCAGGGTGTCATTTAAAGTCCTACTGATGATCAATTTAAGGTTGCATCTATATGGTAAAAAGAAAGATTGGCATTTGGATGACGTTCGTGAAACCAAATGTGTCGTTGTTTTGTCTCAAGTTGTGATCGTTCCACCATCTCTATTTGAGGAGGGTATTCCAGTGATTTAAGCTGACCGATTTGTTCTGCAATGACGCATTTATGCGTTGCATGATATTGAGTCACAGTTGTGACCAGGGCTATCGGTTTGTACAAATCACAAGGTTGCCGTTTGCCCAGGAGAAATGAGACATCGTATTGCCATCCAAACCTGGATGGCTTTTTTTGTTTTGGAGAATGCATAGATGAAACACAAATTGATCATTGTTGACGGTCAGTCAACGGTTGGAAAGTCTACACTTTCCAAAAGTGTAGACAAGCAAATATCAAAACACGAAAAATCATATTGGCTTCATGAAGAATGCATCAAACATCCCATACGACACGAAGAATTTAAAGCTGGAGGCCTCACATCAAATGAAGGGATGGCATTGAATAAAAAAAGCATGCTGGAAAAGTGGGGTAGTTTCAGGGATGCTATTGAAAAGAAGAACCAAGTTTGTATCACAGAAGGCTGTTTATTGCATGCATATGATCGATATTTTGCTCACAGCGTTTGGGATGAAGAACAAATTCAGGACTATTATAAGGACGTTCTGCAATCCGTTGAAAGTCTAAATCCTTTGATCTGGCACTACATGATCTTCCTGAGCATAAAACTGTCGTCGCGGAACCATCTGCCGGTTGTTTTATGTGGATGGGTCGACCCACCGCAGATCTTTGCGTCATCACGTGTGAAATTCTTCTCGAGTGTTCACATGCTCGTTCTGACATGTGAAGCAGACGTTCAGACTGCTCGGTTAAAGGCGCGTTACCCCAAACACCGGAAGACGCCACCTGATGCCAAGAACATCGAAATGGCGCTTCGAGCGACCCAAATTATGAAGAAAGAAGCTGAGGCTTACGATAACGTGACGACCCTTGATACCACTCACTTAATTCAGGAACAGACCGTATCTGAGGTAGAGCGCTGGATCTTGGAGCGACTTTAAACGGAGTTAGACGAAATTTAAAAAAAGAAAAATAATATGCAAAAACTCATTATGATAGCTGGTGAAGCTTGGACTGGAAAGTCAACTTGTTCAGAAATTTTATATAAGGAATTCACAAATTCAGCATGGCTTGATGGAGATGATGTTTGGAGAGTGAATCCTTTCACTGTCAAAGATTCGAGATTAAGGAACAGTGATTGCAATATGGCTTATGTCTTGAATAATTACTTAGAATCTGGTTTTGAATATGTATTTTTTTCCTCAATTGTGTTATGTAATCTAGAAATTAGAGAAAAGATTCTGAGTCTGATTTCTGCAAAGAGTTTTGAAATTTATTTTTTTACACTTATTGCTTCAAAGCAAGTTCTTAGAGGTCGAGCAATTGAAAGAGACTCGAATCGAAGTCCTCAGTTTCATTTGCTCGAAGAATCTCTGAAACAAGATTCAATATTCATTGATACGTCTCGCAAAACGCCTGAAGAAGTAGCAAGCGAAATTAAATCGATAGTATGAAGTGACACTCCTCATTGCGTTCATCACCATTGCGTATCAGGCTCTTCGAGCTGCGCGGACAAATCCAATTGATGCTTTGCGGTATAAATAAAAGGAAAGATCTATGACTGAAGAGATGCCTATGATTCGCTTCACGGACTCACTTGATGGAATTGGCGAAGACGATTTGGAAGGGTTCTTTGATGGTTGGCCGAATCCGCCTTCTCCTGCTACTCATATGAGAATCCTAAAGGGAAGTTCTCATGTTGAACTCGCTGTATTGGAGGTGGGAAAGGTCGTAGGTTATATCACGGTCATTTCGGATGGTGTGTCCAGTGCTTATATCCCTCACTTGGAAGTATTGCCCGCGTTTCGAGGAAAGGGAATCGGATCAGAGTTGGTAAATCGAGCTCTTCAATACTACAAGTGTATTTACATGATTGACCTCATATGTGATGAGGATGTCAGACCATTCTATGAGGGACTTGGGTTTCGTGCTGGCCGTGGCATGTTCATCAGGAACTACGAGAGACAGAACTGTGAGAACAGCTGATTGAATGACAAGAGTTCGAGGCCACATTATGAGTGTTCTTTTAATGGTTTTGCAGTGGTGAGTTGTTTGTGTGAATAGAAAGGGTACCCCGTGGCAAATAAGCCATTCAGTGATGAAGTTACATTCTCCACTTTGCCGAAGGAGATTTTTCCGCTTTGGTTTTCTGATGTGTCAGATTTCGAAGTGGTTAAGAACCATTCTCGGATTGTTTATCGCGTTCAGGCGGACGGAGCATGTTATTACTTGAAGATTGCATCTGAATCAAAGGCAGAAGATGGTTGGTCTCCTAATAAGGAAAAACTTGTGTTGTCCTCGGACTTTGCACGGCATTTGTCTGATATGGGGGCACCCGTTGCGCGACCTGTTGCTTCCAAACGGAATCGTTATGTTGAAGAACACACGTTCTCCAATGTTTATCTGGTCATCCAAGTGACTGCTGAGGTTTCTGGCACGACCGTTTCGGAAGCGTGTAGAGACTCGGCTGTCTATCAGAGGTGTGGGATCGCTTTGGCGAAGCTACATTCTGCTGCGGAGTCTTTTTCTCAGATTTCAAAATATGAGGAAGATGCATGGGAAAATTACTGGGTTGAGACGGGTAAGAAGATTCCAGACAACAATCAGACGTTGTTGTCGGAATACAAAATAATAGATGCTTGGCTTCAGGCCAGTTGTCCATTGCCTGGGGGGAAGGGGCTTACGCACGGTGACACCAATATTTTGAACTTTATTGATAACAAAGACTGTGTTTCAATTATTGATGTGGACAATCCTGAGTTTACATGGTTCGCGGTAGATATAAGTCATCCCTTTCGTCACAGGAATGAAGGTATTTCTCATGAAGAACGGTATGATCTTTGGTCGGCATTTCAATATGGTTACTGCTCGTGCCGGTCTATTGATTTGGATTATGAGACGATTACGTGGTTGTTGCGGTTGTGGAGTTTGGATACGTATGTGATGTATATGCCCTATGGGGTGGATAAAGAGTGGATGGAGCGGTTGTTGCGGTTTATTGAAAACCCGAGCAAGTGGTAGTTTGTTATGGCATGGATTTTGTCGTGTCTGTGATTGGAGAGGAAATAATAATTTTATGAACGACTTTTCAACTGTTCTACCTTGGGGACTTTCTAAAAAAACAATCCAAGAAATCATTGGGAGGGTTCTGTTTTTGTTTCGACCGTTACACCGCCTCGTCCTTTTGGTGGATACAATGGAGAGAAAGCACTGATTAGAATTGAATCACAAGGCGGTGCTTCAAACGAGGTCTTTTTAAAGAAAGTGCCTATTGATCAGGCCCAACGAGAGATGCATGCTTATAAAATATTAGATGATGTTTCATTTTGACTGATGATGACAACTGGGCGTATTTTTTTGATTTCACTGCCAATTGTTGGATTGAGGTCTGCGAAATAAATGTCGTATCTATTGGGTGTCATCTTCATCCAATCCATCTGTTAATGCAATGTCGAGATCACTCCAGTCTTCATTTTCTTGCGCCATTTCTTTATAGGTATCTTCCCAAGAAAGCTGTGTGTTTTCTTCAGGCTTTCGAATTAATATACCGCGATCTGTCTCCTCCAATATGAGCTGGTCTACAAAATGATATTTTTGTATTAAGGACTTTGAAAGCCTAATGCCCTTGGAGTTTCCTATTGGAATAAGCTTTACATCTTGAACATTGCCGACTTTGCCCATCATAACCTCCGTTTTTATGAAAGATACTGTCTGTAATTACATGTAATTACTTTTTTGGCATTTGTCAAGACGCTAAATTTCAAAATTAAAAAAGCACCGCTCGCAACAGGCGAGCGGTGCTTTGTGTTTTCATCTAACTGCGTTTATTCGCCTAACAAGTTCTCAAATGAAAGTGTGTCGGCAACAGCTTTGACAACAGCAGCAATGCGGCCAATGTCAACGATGTTTTGTGCGGAGAGTTCTTGTTTGCGCATTTGTGCTGCGTGTGCGTTGACACAAACGCCACAAGCATTGACCACACTGGCGGCGAGGCTCCAGCCTTCGAAGAGGGCTTGGCTGACACCGCCGTGACTCATCATGATGTTCATTCGCAATTTGGCGGGTTGCTTTTTGACTTCTTCGTCTTGGACCAAATCGGTGAACTTATACCACACATTGTTCATGCTCATAATGGCCGCAGCGGCTTTGACACCGTTGATATGAGTTTCGTCGAGGTGTTCTTTGGCGTCTTCTAAAATACCTTGAATCACCTGTTCATTTTTAGAAACCAATGCGGCGGTTAGGGCTGCACCCCAGGCCATATCTGGTTCGAGACTGGATGTGGTAATGACTGAACCCAAGTTGAGGCGCAGATCTTTTGCGTAATCGGGAACGGCGGATCGAATCGTGTCGACACCCATTATAATGTCTCCCCACCAACAGGACGGTTGCAGGGACAGAGTTCGTCGGTTTGCAAACCATCGAGAATGCGAAGGGCTTCGGAAGGTGAGCGCCCTACGTTGAGGTTGTTTACGGTGACGTGTTGAATGACGCCGTGTGGGTCAATGATGAAGGTGGCACGCAAGGCCACACCGGCATCGCGTTCACGAATGCCGAGACCATCTACAAGGCTGCCGTTGGTGTCTGAGAGCCACATGAAAGGGGAATCGGTGAGATCTTTGTGCTCACGACGCCACGCGAGGTGACAAAACTCATTGTCTGTTGAACAGCCCAAGAGAACGGCATCGCGGTCGTCAAATTCGGCATTGAGGTTGCCGTATTCTACGATTTCCGTGGGACAGACAAAGGTGAAGTCTTTGGGCCAAAAGAAGAGGACTTTCCATTTGCCTTCGAATGAATCTTGTGTGATGTCTGCAAAAGCAGATTCACCGTTTTGCTCGTGTTGTGTGAAACCGGCTTTGGCACCTACAACTTGAAATTCGGGGATTTTGTCTCCAACGCCTAACATAGTGTTGCTCCTTCTTGTGATAGGTAGTGGTGAAACGTTCCGACTCTTTAGGTTTATCTCTGTATTCATGATCATACTTACTGGGGATTCACGCAAGTTTGTTTTTTCTTGCTTGGAAAAGTAAATATATGCCATATCAATTTATAGATCAAATCGATTCCGTTTATTGAATCATTATTGAAAGGTTGTTTTTGGATTTCATTGTTTGGGAAAAATAAGACCCTCTTTCAATTGATGAAAGAGGGTCTTATTTAACTTATGGTTTTTGTATCTTTGCCTGTTTGCAGGAAAGCTTTAGCATTGATATCAGGCAAGGTCGAAGCGATCAAGGTTCATGATCTTGTTCCATGCTGACACAAAATCATGCACAAATGCTTGTTTTGAATCCTCACTGGCATAGACTTCGGCAATGGCTCGGAGTTGCGAGTTTGAACCGAAGACGAGGTCAACGGCGGTGCCTGTCCACTTAAGTTCGCCTGTTGCACGGTCGTGTCCTTCGTAAATCCCTTCGGATGTAGGCTGCCATTCTAGGTCCATGTCGAGCAGGTTTATGAAGAAGTCGTTGGTTAATGTTTCGGGTTGTTCGGTGAAAACACCCAATTTGGATTGATTTGCATTGAGCACACGCATGCCGCCAACGAGCACAGTCATTTCAGGTGCGGTGAGCGTGAGCATGTGCGCGCGATCCACCAGAAGCTCTGTCGCATTCCGCTTCTGGCCGCTTGCATTGTAATTGCGGAATCCGTCGGTAGTGGGTTCCAGCACGGCAAAGGAATCTGGGTCTGTTTGTTCCTGCGATGCGTCTGTGCGTCCAGGAGCAAAAGGAACCTGTACTGCGTGTCCGGCGTTTTTTGCAGCCTGTTCGACGGCTGCACACCCGCCCAGAACGATTAGGTCAGCGCGTGAGACCTTTTTGTCACCCGATTGAGAACTGTTGAAGATATTTTGGATCTCTTCTAAGATTTGTAATACTTTGCCCAGTTTGGCTGGGTTGTTGACTTCCCAATCTTTTTGGGGTGATAGGCGAATGCGTGCGCCGTTTGCGCCACCGCGTTTGTCGGTACCGCGGAACGTTGCTGCCGAACCCCAAGCAGTTGAGACCAATTGGGAAATGGACAGACCTGATCCGAGGATTTTTTCCTTGAGGGCAGTGATGTCTTGCTCTTCAATCAGTTCATGATCTACTTCGGGAACGGGATCTTGCCACAGCAGTGTTTCTTTGGGCACTTCTGACCCGAGGAAACGAGAAGGAGGCCCCATGTCGCGGTGTGTCAGCTTGTACCACGCTTTGGCGAAGGCATCTGCAAACGCGTCTGGGTTTTCGAGGAAACGCCGTGAGATGGATTCATAGATTGGGTCAAACCTCAGTGCAATGTCTGTTGTGAGCATAATCGGAGCGTGTGTCTTTGACGAATCGTGCGCATCTGGCACGGTGGTGGACGCGGCGGGATCTGTTGGCACCCACTGCCACGCGCCAGCAGGACTCTTTTTTAGATCCCAGTCGTAGGCGAACAGTGTTTCGAAGAAGCTGTTGTCCCAGGTCACTGGGGTGGGTGTCCAGGCACCCTCTAACCCGCTGGTGATGGTATCGACGCCTTTACCAGTGCCATAGCTGTTCTTCCAACCGAGACCCTGCTCTTCCAGGCTGGCACCTTCGGGTTCGGCACCGACGTTTTCGGCTGGGC
>JABIFK010000825.1 GCA_018650745.1 Candidatus Latescibacterota bacterium
CCAAGCAGTTCAAGGCAAATCGGGCATGGCAAAAGAAGATGCCTTAGACCTCTTGGTTGACTTCGTCGTAAATGAAGCCAAGAGTGTACGCATTGCCTCTGCGCCCAAAGCAAATGCGTCAACAGCACAGATTACCTGGCGCAATCTGCACAACAGACATTCGGCCCACAAAGAACCGCTGCAAACCGAATCCTCCTCACGATGGAATCGGTTGGAGCAAAGGCTACAAGGCAATGCAATCACAGATACCGAAGAATTTCGCCTGGTGGCCCCCCCATTAGAAGCCAATCGCACCTATCAGGTTCATGTACAAACACAAAAAAGAGCATGGGGCGATTCTCTGCAATCCCCCACTCAAACAACATCCTTTTTTGCAAATTCCAAAAGCAGCGATTATATAAGCCTCGATGTGGGCTTGTTATATGCACCCGAAATAAAAGAAACATCGGTATATGTGGGCACCAACTTTTACCTTAGGCCAGTGGCCAAAAGTGTGCCTCTCCGAACACACGGCGGATTCTTGCGACGTTTTGCATTTACGGTCGGGCTTGCATTTCAAGACGTCGAAGACACACGCAGCACACGACGTGCTTTAATCGGTCCAGTGTCTATGGTACTGGGTGCAGGTATTCGACTTTCCAAATACATTAAGCTCGGAGGAGGCGCATTGATCTTTCGGGAACGCGATCCAGAAACATTCCCATTGACAACCCGTACATCCCTCACAAGTGCCCCTTACATATCGGCATCATTTGATATAGATGTGGGTAAGCAAATAAAAGGCCTGGGCGGGCTGTTTGGCATAATCGAAACAGGAGGTGGGGAATGATGCGTCAAATCGAACTTTGGATTGTAACACTCTCTCTCATTTTAATAAGCATAGGATGTCACAACGCAGATCGCTATGTACTCACGTCCAATACCTCCGTTACTGTTGACCAGCTGTTTTTATTGACCGTACAGGGCGACTCGACACAACGCGCAGACGGATTCTCTCGTGTAAGCCTTGTGGCACAAGTCATGGATGTGAGCGAAGGTGGGCGCACAATCTTATTTACAACAACAGCAGGTGTTCTTCGCATTGGCGAACGCACAAGCACAGACAGTCTTTTGGTAAAAACAGATACCAGTGGTAAAGTTGAAATAGAACTGGTGAGCCCTTCCCAACCTGCTGTGGCTCAGGTTATAGCCTCAATAGATTCACTTGCTCCTGCATTGACACAACAACTCAACATCCGGTTTACGGCCATCACAGCCGAAGATATCCTTTCATTTGAAGCGCTTCCAGACGAAATCGTGGTAGGAACCACCACCAGAACAGAGATTAGCGTGCGTGTTGATCCAAATCTCGAAGGTGAAGACAGACGCATCACCTTCTCCACCAATATTGGCAGATTTTTGTTTGGAACAGGTGACAATGCACAAACACGTAGCGTATTGGCAGATCCATCAGGGGTCGCAACTGTAACCCTCGAAAACCCCAACGTAGGTGGAGAAGCCGTCATAACGGCTGAGGGTCGAGGTTTTACAATAGAAGAAACGATCCGGTTTTTTGTAGAGCATTCCCTCACCTTTATCGAACCCCCAACATCAGCACCAGCAGATGGCTCTGCTTTGACACAATTTGACGTCGTCATTGCGTCCGAATCCGAACGGGGCAACAACTTTAACGTAGAATTTGTCACAACAGCAGGCACGCTGGTTTCAGCAGATCAAGAAGGACAACGTTTATTCATAGAGGCGTCAAATCAAGATACAGTAGGGCTTTTCTTGAGAAGCCCACGCCAGGTTGGCGCAGCACAGATCACAGCATCTTTAGAAGACGGACCTTCAGATGAAAGGTTTATCACCTTTGACCTTGCCCCTCCAGATTCGGTTATTTTGACCATTGACCCAGACAAATTTCAATTGCGTCCAACCGATCAAACCACCCTTCAGGCATCATTGGTTCGGGCGCCAGGGCGAGGCCATGTCACCGAAGGCCTCAGTGTATCGTTTTTTGCAGCCGATAGTCTAAACAATGCAATTCCGCTCGCCCGATTTTTTAATGTGACGTTAGCAGACTCCAATGGCATTGCCACTGCAATCTTCACACCCGATGGCAGCGACTACCGTGGCCTCGTAACAATTACAGCAACCTATTTCGACGCCAGAGCAACGGTTTCAGGCACCGCAAATGTGAGAATCATCGATGAATGATCCATCATTGCCCATCTATCATCTTGTGGCGATGGTAAATCAAGCAGGTACTTTTGTGCGCTCAAAATTAATCCAATACCGATGGCAGATCGTCTGTGCAATACTCAGTTTTGTTATGGCAGGG
>JABIFK010000747.1 GCA_018650745.1 Candidatus Latescibacterota bacterium
AAATTTTCGTATAGCGCTTCCCACCAAGATACGGCCTATGTGCCTTTGGCGACCGAAAATACCAGGAGAGATGTACAAGGGTATTTCAATTTGCCAACATTAAGGCGTCAATATACTGAATCTGAAGATGTTAATTATGGGATTAAGTTTGACTTTGTACGCCAAGTGAACAGTGCGCATTTGATACAAACAGGATTTGTATTTAATCAACAAAGGTATCATTATACCACAGAAAATTTTCCCAACGTACGCGCTCGTAATGTACATTTTGTGGCTGATGGTTTTGATTTGGGTAAGAATGTTAAACCATGGAAATTCAATTTGTATGTACAAGACAAAATTGAATATGGTGGATTGATTGCCAACTTGGGTTTGCGATGGGATTATTTGAATTTTGGGCGTAAAGCCTCTATGGGGCAAGCATTGGGTCGGTCTCCCATGTATAATACCTTTACGCGTGCGAAATATGAGTTGGATCATATGGATGAGACCACACCCAGTGTAACCGCACTGGGTCCACGTGTGGGTTTGTCGCACCCGATTACAGAAAAGCTTGCAGCGCATTATTTTATTGGGCGCAGTTATACATTTCCCGAAGCTCGGTTCACACATCGTCGTTCTTTTCAAAGTGACAGTCCCGATAAAGATTTGAACAACAATGGGATGATTGATCCTGCAGAAGTGTGGAACACACTTGAGGTGAATGCCACGTCGTGGCAACCGTCTGATGGGTTGAAACCTCAGCGTTCTACGAGTATGGAAATGGGTGTGGATTGGAACTTTGTGTCTGATTATACAACGAGTATTACGGCACACTATCGGCGCGATGAAGGTTTGTATGGCAACAACAATATTTCGTATTGGATTGATCCGCTTTCTGGCCTGTCGATTCAGGTGAATGCATTGCGCAATACGTTTTGGCTTACGGCTCGGGGTATTGAACTGTCGTTGAAAAAGTCATTTGCAAATAATTTTCAATTTGCATTGGCCTACAATGCCGAATGGTCGCGTGATGCTGGTGGGGTGCATTATGGAAAGTATTCAGCCAATTGGTATGTGATGCCCGATGCTGATTTTATTGCCAATGGACATTATTGGACGAATTGGCAGGTGGATTCATCGACCGGAGCAGAGGTGCCGGTGCCGCTTACTCCTGCAGAAGTTGCCGATATCAGTGCCAAGGCAGAAGCCAATATAAAAGCATGGACAGATAAGGCTGGCACACCAGGGCCGGGTGCAGGGCCGTGGGTAGCCCCTATAAAAACCAATGATGATGGGATATGGTCAGCTGCAGCGGGGCAGGTATTTTCTGGCGAACCGACAGCACACCAACGCCAGGGGCAATTGTCACTTCAGGTCTATTATGCCACTCCAAATCAATATGGTTTTCAACTGGGCAAGGTTTATCCTTTTGGTGGGTTGCGTGCAAGTTTGGGTTTATGAATACGCCAGCTTTTGATCCGGCATCTTGTACAGGACAGACAGCGGGTGGGGCACAGTTGGGGGTGTTTAGTACAGGTGCGGGCAGTTGTTTTGGTGGGATTTTGGTGCCGTGGTTGAAAGTGGTGAGCAACAGCGATACGTTTGAGCGCATGGAAGATATGGAAATCAATGCGGGTGGTATTGCCGATGGTATTGATTCGTTTGAGGATGTGGGGCGTACTATTTTTGAATATTTGTTGGCAATGGCCAGTGGTGCAAAGACGTATAGTGAGAAGGTGGGGTATTCGGTGGTGAATATTTGGGATAAGGGTGTGACGACTTAAGGGCACCTACCCCCGGCCCCTTCCTAAAGGAAGGGGAGTAAGAGCAAAGTCAGAGACTAATCCCCCTCAATCCCTTTGAAAAAGGGGACGATCTCTTTTGTTGTGCAATGATGGATTTCAGAATGCACCATTTATTTTGCCTCATTACTTCATGTCTATAGTTATGGCGTGAATTTGGGATAGGAGTTTAACATGGGTTCGGAACGGCCACATATTGTTTTGATTATGACGGATCAGCAACGGTTTGATACGGTGGGGGCTTGGGGGTATGATCATATGATTACGCCGCATCAGGATCGGTTGGTGCGTGAGGGGGTGTCGTTTCGGCAGGCGTATTGCCCAGGGGCAACGTGTGTGGCGTCGCGGGCGGCGACGTTTACGGGGATGTATCCGCATACGACGGGGGTGTATAGCTTTGATCATTGGGGCAATCACCGCAATTGGGTGCAGGATTTGTCGGACAATGGGTATTATTGTGTGAATATGGGTAAGATGCATTTTACGCCCGAGGATATTTCGGGTGGGTATCATGAACGGGTGATTGTGGAGAACCCTACAAATAAAAAACATGCCAATGGTGGGGCGGATGATGATTGGGGACGGTATTTGAGTTTTCATGGGTTGGAGCGGCCGAATGATAGGCAGGATACGGACCCGGATTGGATGACAAAATTTCAGGGCGTGCCGTGGCATTATGAAGAGCAGTATCACAGCGATGTGTTTATTGGCAATTCGGCGGTGTCTTGGATTAATAATCATCAGGGTGATAAACCGATCTTTTTGGAAGTGGGTTTTACCGGGCCGCATGAACCGTGGGATCCTTTGCCGCGACACTTGGATATGTATGCCGATAAGGAACTGCCATCGCGTGTGTTGCGTGAGGGTGAGTTGGAAGAAAAGCCGCCTCAACATTTGGCGCATTTGGAAGCTTTTGCCAATGCAGGTGGTGAGGCGAAGATTGATTTGCGATTGGCTTCTGAAGATGATATTGAAAATATGCGTCGACACTATTATGCTAAGATTACGACTGTGGATGAGATGTTGGGTAAGGTGTTGGATGCATTGGAAACTCGAGGATGGTTGGAGAACAGTATTATAATCTTTTGTTCAGATCATGGGGAACTGTTAGGTGATCATGGGTTGGCGTATAAGTGGTTGATGTATGATCCGATTGTGCATGTGCCGATGGTGGTGCGGTATCCGCAATCTGTGGATCAGCCGCGTGAGGTGACCGATTTGGTGTCACTGATGGATATTGGACCGACTATTTTGCAAGCGGCGGGTGTTGATGTGCCCACTTATTTGGAGGGGCGTTCATTGATGCCCTATTTGAATGGGGAAGATATTGCGCCACGGGATTATGTGTTTTGTGAGGACAACTATCAGATTATGATGCGTAGCTCAACGCATAAAATGGTGTACTATATTGGCCAAGAAGAAGGCGAGTTTTACGATTTAGAAGCCGACTCGGATGAGTTGTGGAATAAATGGAATGATGCGGATTATGCAGATGTCAAAGGCAAGATGTTACAAGACTTGTTGGGGTGGTTGGCGACGAGTAATTATTACAATGCGGGATATAAACGCAATCGGGCAAGACAGTATGCGATGCGTTGGCCAACGGAGGGGGATAAAAAGTTACACGGGCGTATGACGACGCAGGATAAACAGGTGGATTATTTGTAAGGCACCGATCCCTGGCTCCATCTTGAAGGAAGGGGTAAGGTCAAAATCAAGCGTAGGAATCAAATACTATATTTTAATAAAAAGGTTTGGAGTGTGGAAGGCTCTGGTGTGAGTTATGGATGTCTGACATAGGGAGGGTTCATGGAGCAGACGTGGATTGAGTATGTGGTGGTGGGCTGTTATTTGGCAGCGTTGGTAGGGGTGGGCATGGTGTTTCGTACGTTTAATGAGAACGTGAGCGATTATTTCCGTAATGGGTGCAAGGGCACGTGGTGGTTGGTGGGATCGAGTGCGTTTATGACGGCGTTTAGTGCGTGGACATTTTCGGGTGCGGCGGGTGCGGCTTATGAAGCTGGGTGGAGTGTGATGGTGATTTATTTGGCCAACTCGATAGGGTTTGCGATTAATGGGTTGTTTTTGGCCAAATGGTTTCGACAAATTCGAGCGATTACGGGGCCTGAGGTGATTCGGCTTCGGTTTGGGATTTCTACGCAACAATTTTACGCGTGGATGTCTTTTTTAACGCAAACGTTGTATTCCTCACTGCATTTGTTGGGTTTGGCTATTTTTTGTTCGGCGGTGTTTGGGTATAAAATTGAGCAAGTGATTGTGGTGGTGGGGGTGGTGGTGCTGTTGTATTCGCTTATTGGTGGCAGTTGGGCAGTGACGGCGACGGATTTTTTGCAGACGTTGATTTTGATTCCGATTACAATTTTGGTGGCTTTTTTATGTTTGGTAAAACTTGGGGGTGTTGGGGCGTTGTTGGATGGCATTCAGAATTTGAACTTATCGTCTGATTATGCCGTGTTTAATGCGCCCGATCGGTTTCCTTTGCGGGCCTATACGTATGCGTGGGCGTTGGCCATTTTGTTAAAGAATGTGATTGGGTATAATACACTCACATCGGCACAGCGTTATTTTTCGGTAAAAGATGGACGTGAAGCGCAAAAAGCGGCGTGGTTGGGTTTTGTGTTGATGAGTATGGGCGCATTTATTTGGTTTATTCCGCCGATGACAGCGCGGTTGTTGTTTGATGCACAAGTGATGGCCACAGCCATTCCCAAACCGGCTGAGGCTGCGTATGCAATTGCGAGTTTGAATGTGTTGCCTGTGGGGATGACGGGTTTGATGGTGGTGGCGATGTTTGCGGCAACGATGAGTTCGATGGATTCTGGGTTGAATCGCAATGCGGCGATTTTCACGAATGATATTTATCCTACCTTGTGTGGTTTGTTTGGCAAGGCACCGGTAGAAGGCAAACAGTTGATGCGGTTGGGGCAAGCTTTTTCGGCTGGGTTTGGGTTGTGCATTGTGAGTATTGCGACCTATTTTGCCAATACGGAAGGCAAGGGTGTGTTTGAGCATATGTTGAATATAGGGGCCTTGTTGGCGTTGCCAATGGCTGTGCCTACGGTGATGGGTTTGTTTATTCGTACCACTCCGAGTTGGGCTGCTATTGTGACGGTGTGTGTGACCTTGGTTCCTTCGGCATTGGGATTTTTTAGTGAGACGTTGTTTGGGGAGACCTGGTCTTTTCAGCAGAAGGTTTTTGTGAATATGGGCGTGGGCATCGTGGTGTATTTGTTGACCATGCCATTTTGGAAATATGAATCTGAAACGTATCAAAAACAGACCGATGGTTTTTTTGAACGCATGTTGACACCGGTTGATTTTGAAAAAGAAGTGGGTGCACCCAACGATTTGCGGCAGTTGAAAGTGATTGGCAGTTTTGCGGCAGTGATGGGTGGGTTGATTTGTTTGATCGTGTTTGTGCCCAACCCTTTGATTGGGCGTTTGGGCATTTTGTTTGTGGGTGGTTTTGTTTTGGGTGTGGGTTGTATTTTTGTTTGGTTGGGGAGACGTGGTGCGTCTGACGATGTTTCGGTACAGGCTGGGGATTAAGGGCTTAAAATTAAATTAAACACGCCATTCTTTTTGGACGGCGTGCTTTTTGAGGTTCAATGTAAAGGAGTTTTTTATGATTTATGATGGGTTTCCGCGGTATACCGGTTTTGATCCTGAGGTACCCGTTTGGATTGTGACGCCGGATTTGGATGGGTGTATTCACCGGTTTTTTGATGCGTCTTCTATCAGTCCGTCGGGGCGCTATATGGGTTTGTTTCGGTTTCTATCGGAACAAAAATTGCCAGCGCCGGGTGATGTGGGCGATATTGTGGTGGTGGATTTGGAGACGGGCGAGCAGAGTGTGGTGGCCAAGACACGTGGGTGGGATACGCAGATGGGGGCACACGTGCAGTGGGGGGCTAAGAATGAAGAATTGTTTTTTAATGATATCAATACGGAAACTTGGCGGCCATTTGGAGTGAAGTTTAATCCATTGACGGGTGAACGGTTTGAGATGGATGGCACGGTGTATATGGTTTCGCGGGATGGCAAACAGGCCTTGAGCCCGTGTTTGGTGCGTACGGGTGCAACGCAAGCCGGGTATGGGGTGATTGCGCCTGCAGATCAGGTGCCTCGGAATCGAGGGGCTGCAGATGATGATGGGATTTATATTACGGATACGACGACTGGAAAATCGCGTTTGTTGGTGTCGATTCGAGAGATTGTGGAGACGGCGGTGCCGAAGTTTAATTTGGATGATTATGCCGATGGTGATTTTTATGGGTTTCATGTAAAGTGGAACCCTCAGGATGATCGTATTATGTTTGTGTTGCGGTGGGTGTCGCATACTGCGGGTTTAAAGTATGGGCCCGATTTGATTACGATGCGCGCGGATGGGTCAGAGATTTGTCGTCCGATTCAAAATGATGTGTGGTCGAAGGGGGGGCACCATCCCGATTGGTGCCCAGATGGGGAGACGGTGATGATGAATTTGCGGTTGCACGATGCGGGGTTGAGTTTGATTCGGGCGCGGTATGATGGGAGTGGCTTCGAGGAGTTGACGACGGTGCATGGGTCTGGGCATCCGACATTGCATCCAAATGGGCGGCATATTTTGACGGATGTTTATTTACATGAGTCGTTGGCGTATGGCGATGGGACGACACCGCTTCGATTGATTGATATTGAGAAGGATACGGAGTTGGTGATTGCGCGGATTAATAATGATCCGCCTTGGCCGGGGCCGAAAAGGGAGTTAAGGATTGATCCGCATCCGGCGTGGGATAGGGATTATAAACGGGCGGCGTTTAATATTTGTGATGGGGGAGTGAGGAGGGTTTGTGTGGCGGATTTGAGTGGGTTGTTGTAGGTTTAAAATCTATTTTTAGAACCTTGCCTTCGGCGACTTACTTTTTTTCAACAGCTAAAAAAAGTAAGCAAAAAAAGCCGTCCCTCAAGTGCCGGGAGGGCTGATTTTCCGCAAATACCATTTGTGGGTGCAAGAAACAAAGTGGCCTACGAGAGTAAGTGATTTTGTGAAGTATGTTAGTACAGGGAATTGTGCGGAAAATCGTGGATGGTGCGGGCTTTGGGAGTTGGAATAGAGTGTGTGTAGAATTGTGATTGTTTGCTTTTAGGATAATTTTATAGGAGTGTTTTTATATGAATATGGCTGACGCAAATGTGATGAATCAGTTTAAGTTAGAAGGTAAAGTGGCATTGGTGATGGGGGGGTCGAAGGGGTTGGGTAAGTCGATGGCTTTAGGGTTTGCTCAGGCAGGTGCAACAACTGTGATTAGTGCGCGTACTGAAGCTGATTGTGAGGCGACGGCGTTGGAGATCAGCAATGAGACGGGACAAGAGAGTATTGCACTAGCGGGGGATGTGACAAAAGAAGCGGATGTGGATCGTATTTTTAATGCAGTGAATGAAAAATATGGTCACTTGGATGTGGTGGTGAACAGTGCCGGGATTAATGTGCGGCATTTGATTGAAGACTTTCCATTAGATGAATTTCAAAAAGTGATGGATATCAATATGACGGGGGTGTGGTTGTGTTGCAGAGCAGCGGCTCGGATAATGAAACCACAAGGTTCGGGTTCGGTGATTAATGTAGCGTCTGCTTTGAGCGGCGTGGGGTTGCAAGAACGATCGCCATATTGTGCATCTAAACATGGTTTGATAGGGCTGACCAAGACGTTGGCATTGGAGTGGGCGTCTTCGGGTGTGCGATGTAATGCGCTGTGTCCTGGGCCTTTTTTGACAGAAATTAATGTGCCGTTGTTGAAAGAGCCAGAGAAGGTGGCCTCTTTGTTGAGTTTGACGGCGTTGAATCGCTGGGCAGAATTGGAAGAGATCAGAGGTGCAGGTTTGTTTTTGGCCAGTGATGCGTCGAGCTTTATGACGGGGGCGTCGTTGTATATTGATGGGGGTTGGAACGCTCATTAATCTCACGAGCACGGAAAAAACAAGATGAGGAAAAGCACGGAACCCTACCCTTCGGAACCACAAGGCGGAGGGTTCGCGATGTATTTTCTCATAGGTGCAAATTATTTTTTATGGTCTTTTTCGTCAAGGGAAGTCTGGCAGGATGGTTTTTGGTGGCGCTCTTTTTTGATCGGTGATAATATGGGTTTGTTGTGTTGATCAATTATGGAGGGAATGTATGGGATATGATCTTGTGGCGGTTATTCGGAACGCAATGGGTATCCTGTTTTTAGGAGTGGGCATTATGTGTGCTATGAATGTTGAAGGAGCGTTACCCAAAGGGGTTCGTGTTGAAAAGGACCTGGTGTATGGTACGGTTAGCGACCGAGAGTTGGTATTGGATGTGTATTGGCATCCTGATGCTGAAGAAGCGATGCCATTGCTTATTTGGGTGCACGGCGGTGCGTGGCGCAAGGGCAGCAAAAGCAATGTGGGCAATGTGTTGCCGATGTTGTCAAAGGGCTATGCGGTGGCGAGTGTGGGATATCGGTTAAGTGGGGAGGCTATTTTTCCGGCACAGATTCAAGACTGCAAAGCAGCGGTGCGCTGGTTACGCGCGCATGCAGGTGACTATAAATTAAATGGTGACAAGTTTGCGGCTTGGGGCTCGTCGGCTGGTGGACATTTGGTAGCACTTTTGGGGACTGCCAATGATGTGGCCGATTGGGAAGTTGGCGACCATTTGGATGTGTCGAGTCGGGTGCAGGCGGTGTGTGATTGGTTTGGGCCAACGGATTTTTTGCGGATGAATGATGTGAAGGGGAAGATGGATCACGACCCGGCAAATTCACCAGAGTCAGAGTTGGTAGGCGCACCGATTCAGGAACATCCTGATTTGGCGGGCAATGCCAACCCAATTAGTTATGTGAGTGGTGATGAGTCGCCGTTTTTGATTATGCATGGGGGGCAAGATTTTACGGTGTTGAAAAACCAGAGTGAGTTGTTAAATGTGGCGTTGCAAGAACAGGGTGTGTCTTCAACATTGGTGCTGATTGATGATCAAGGACATGGATTTCGGGGTGAACGTGCAGATATTATGAAATTGGTTGAAGGATTTTTTGATGAACGGCTTAAGGGGACTGAATCGGTGTGGTTGAAGGAGAATCCGAACCCGTGGGTGACCCAGTGTGCTCCTGGTGTGGTAGGGATGCGGCACGTGTTGTTTCAGAGTGAGAGGTTGGGAAAGTATTATGGTTATAGCGTGTATTTGCCACCGAGTTATGAGCAATACTTGGAACAGCGTTTTCCGGTGGTGTATTGGTTGCACGGGCGCAATGGGTCTCCCAATGTGATAAAGCGCTTATTGGCCAAGTTTGATGCGGCAATGAAAACGGGTGATTGTCCTGAGATGATTATTGTGGCACCCAATGGGCTACAAATGAGTATGTA
>JABIFK010000425.1 GCA_018650745.1 Candidatus Latescibacterota bacterium
TATTGTATACCCATCTAAGGTGAGACCTAGAAGCCTGAAGTGTATAGATTTGAGACCTGAAGCGATATGATCCCTGCCGAGATATTGAAAAAAGTCAAACGGATTGAAATTCGGACGCGCAATTTGGTGAACACCGTTTTTGCCGGTGAATACCATTCAGTGTTTAAGGGCCGAGGTATGGCTTTTTCTGAAGTACGCGAATATCAGGCGGGTGATGATATTAGAACCATCGACTGGAATGTCACCGCGCGCATGGTTGATCCGTATGTAAAAGTATTTGATGAAGAACGTGAATTGACGGTGATGCTGATGGTGGATGCAAGTGCTTCTGGTGACTTTGGTACAGTTGAACAGATGAAAGGGGAAGTGGGTGTAGAGATTTGCGCTCTGCTTGCCTTTTCAGCGATCCAAAACAACGATCGGGTGGGATTGATTGTCTTTACGGATGAAGTTGAACTGTTTATACCGCCTAAGAAAGGCAAAAAGCATGTTTTGCGTGTTATTCGGGAATTGTTGTATTTTCGGCCTAAAAGACGCGGAACCGATGTGGGAGCTGCTTTAGAGTATCTTAATCGTGTTGCCCGGCGGCGAAGTGTGGTTTTTTTGGTCTCAGACTTTATGGCTGATGGTTATGAAAAAGCATTAAGGATATCCAACAAGCGTCATGATGTGGTTGCTATCGCATTGTCTGACCCACGTGAGGTTGACCTACCCGACATTGGCATTGTAGAACTTGAAGATGCTGAGACGGGTGAAGGACTACTGGTTGACTTTGGAGATTCTGAGGTACGTCGTTTGTTCACGAAAATGGCGACCGACAAGACACATCAGCGTGAGCAGATGTTTCGAAAAGTAGGTGTGGATACCATTGCAATTGGTATGCAAGAATCTTATACTGAGCCGTTGATGCGCTTTTTTAAGAACCGTGTCCAAAGAAGACGGGCTTGAGGGTGATCGAAATCTAAATGCTGTCGTAATGAAGCAGCACTTGTATTGATAGGGGTATGCTGTGATTGAAGTCGACCATTTGACAAAGCAATATGGTTCGTTTACTGCCGTAGATGATATATCATTTGAGGTCGGTAAGGGCGAAATTGTAGGTTTTTTGGGCCCCAATGGGGCGGGCAAAACAACAACAATGCGTGTTCTAACTTGTTTTTTGCCTGCCAGTGAAGGCACCGCTCGAATTGCTGGGTTCGATATTTTTGATGAACCTTTAGAAGTTAAAAAGCGCATAGGGTATTTGCCTGAATCGCCGCCCTTATATCGGGATATGCACGTGCAAACCTATTTGGATTTTGTTGCCAGCATCAAAGGTGTGCCCAAAACTGGCCGAACGGATCGCATTGTTGAGGTGATGGGGCAATGTGGCTTAAGTGATCGGGCAGGGCAATTAATAGGTCAGTTGTCGAAAGGATACCGACAGCGTGTTGGGTTGGCCCAAGCGATTGTGCACAAACCCGATGTTATTATTATGGATGAGCCAACATCGGGTTTAGACCCCAATCAGATTATCGAAATGCGGGGTTTGATCCGCGAGTTGGCAAAGGAACGCACAGTTATTTTAAGTACTCACATTCTGCCAGAAGTTGAAATGACTTGTGACAGGGTGATTATTATCAATAATGGTAAAATTGAAGCAGTTGATACACCCGAAAATTTGACGGCCAATGTGCGAGGCACCGCGCGGTTTGCGGTTCGGGTTTCTGGAGATGTGTCTAAAGCGGTAAGCGGTTTGGCGACGTTGCCTGATATCGCGGATGTTTCATCTGAAATACGAGATGGTGAAACCGTGGTTTTGGTCGATTGCCCTACTGATCGAGATTGGGGGCCCATTCTTTCTGCCAAAGTTGTTGAACTGGGAATGGGGTTGCTTGAGATGCGCCGGGAAGATTTGTCATTGGAAGAAATATTCCACGCGTTGACCACGCGTGAGGAGGGTGTGTAATGGGCAATATTCTGGCAATTTTTGGAAAAGAGATGCGATCATATTTTGGGTCCCCTGTTGCATATGTGATGGCGGGTGTGTTTTTGTTGTTCACTGGGTTTGTGTTTCGCAACCAGGTGCTTGAGTTTCACGACATGAGCGTGTTTTTGCAATTTGCAGAATACGAGCAAAAGTCACGACTCAATGTGAATGAAGTGGTGGTCGAATCGTTTTTTGAGTTTCAGACATTTGTCTGGATGATTGTGATTCCCATGCTCACGATGCGGCTTTACGCAGAAGAAAAACGGGGTGGCACCTATGAATTACTTATGACATCACCTATCACATCTGGTCAGATTTTGATGGGGAAATTTCTGGCATGTTATGTTTTATACGTGCTGATAGAGGTTTTTGCATTGGGATATTTGGGCATCTTATCAATGTATGCGCGCATCGATTGGGGCCCCGTTTTTTCTGGGGCATTGGGGGTTTTACTTCAGGGCGGCGCTTTTATTAGTGTTGGTATTTTGGCTTCGTCATTAACAGAGAATCAAATCATCGCTGCCGTGTTGTCATTTTTTATGTTGATTTTGTTGTGGATCATAGACTGGGCTGCTCGATTTGCTGATGATGTTCTCTTTGTGGTACTCAAATTTTTGTCTTTGGTTGAACACACTCGTGATATGATAGAGGGTGTGGTGGACACACATGATATTGTCTTTTTTATGAGCGCAACGGTGTTTTTCTTGTTTGTGACGCATCATGTGCTTGAGTCGCGAAGATGGAGGGCTTAAGGGATGGGGCTTTTTAATCGGCGAGTACTGAAATATGGCTCCAATGCCCTGACGGCCGTTTTGATTGCTGTAGGGCTTTTGGCTGTTGTCAACTTTTTGGGTGCACGATATCATGTGCGTTACGATTTGACGGAGCGTGGTTTATATACGCTGTCGCAAAAAACGACTTCTTTGCTTGAAAAATTAGATGAACCTATGACGGTTATCGGTTTTTTTCGCGAGGCAGAACGTGCCGACTTTGAGCGCATCTTGGCGCAGTATGCTTATCTTTCAGATCAGTTTTCATATCGTATGATTGATCCAGACAAAGAACCTGTTGAAGCCAAAAGGTATAAGGTGAGCAATTATGGCACCTCGATTATTGAGTATGGACAAAAGGAAGAGCGCATTAATGGGGGAACAGAAAAAGCATTGACCAACGGAATTGCGCGGATAACCAGTGATGAACGCCAAGTGGTTTACTTTTTGGGCGGACACAACGAAGCCCATATAGACGATGAGAGTGAAAAGGGTTTTAAGCGGGTCAAGCAGTTGATGATCGAAAATAACAACGAAGTCCGTCCGCCATTGATTTTGGCCCAAACTCAAAAAGTGCCACGCGATTGTAGCTTGTTGATCGTTGGTGGCCCTAAACAAGCATTGTTGTCTCCAGAAATTGGGGCACTCTCTCAATATTTGGCGGAAGGCGGCGCAGTTCTGTTTTTATTGGATCCTTTGGTGGATACGGGGTTAGGCCCCCTCTTGTTTCAATGGTCCATAGGGCTTCGCAATGACTTTATTGTGGATAAGAGCAACGTATTGCCCGGCGCAGATTTTTCGGTGCCAGTTACTGCAAATTATAGCAAACATCCAATCACGGATAAACATTCTGGGCTCATGACCTTTTTCCCGCTGACACGTTCTGTGGAACGAGTTGGTTCTTTGCCTGGTGCTGAAGTGTCTGCCTTGGCGATGTCATCACCCAGAAGTTGGAGTGAAACAAACTTAAATGCATTAAAAGAAAAACGAGCTGAAGCCATTCAATATGATTCGGGCGCGGATCGCCCGGGGCCACATTGGATGTCTATGGCCGTTGAAGGCCCGCCTAATTTGAAAGCACCGAAAGATCTTAAACGTGCACCCCGAACCCGAATTGTTGTGTTTGGTGATTCAGATTTTTCGACCAATCAATTTGTTGATGTGGCCGGCAATGGTGATTTGTTGATGAATGCTGTCAGTTGGTTGTTAAACGAACGGGATCGTATTACGATTCGCCCTAAGGCAGCACAATTTAGACCGTTGGAGTTGTCACCTGGTGATGAGTTTTGGATTCGGTGGGTGTCATGGTTGGTTTTGCCCTTTGTTCCTTTTTTAGCAGGTGTCGTGGTATGGTGGCGACGGCGTTAACGCGATGTATATTTTTTTCTAAGAGATTTCTATGAATCCTAAAGTGACGCGTTTGTTGGGCCTTTTTCTTTTGCTGTTGATTGGTTTTGTGATGTTCTACGAGCGGCCCAAAATGGCAGAAGAACTCACAGCTGCTGAGGCCGAGAAAGCGTTTTTAGCAGTCACCCGTCAAACCGTTGCCAAATTTACGATTCAAAATCGGTTTGGCAAATTTGTTGCTGAAAAACGAGGAAATCAATGGTACATCTTAGAGCCCGTTGAAACACCCGGAGATTGGGAACAGTTTGAAAGCATGGTCACTGGCGCCCGCGCGGTTGAACGCGGGCGTGTTATTGTTGATGAAACTGCCTATGCCACTACAGATTTAACGGCCTTCGGCCTCAATCCTCCCCAAGTTGAGTTGCGTTTTGAAGATCTGGCAGGGGATGATATTTGGCTGTTGTTTGGCGATGACAATCCTGCTGGGCGAGCCGCTTATTTAAACTGGTCTGGTGCCAATCAGGTTGTTTTGACACAGCGTTCCAATCGAAATCGATTTGACTCGCAATTATTGGACTTGCGAGAAAAACATATATTGCCCTTCGATCTGGATCAGGTCCAGCAGATTGTGTTGACACACGGTGGAAAAACGTTTGAGATGGTGCGCAACGGGTTTAAGTGGCAAATCGTTCAGCCTGGGCGATATATGGGCGATGCGTCCGAAATTAATAATATCTTAGGCACTGTGCGGTCTGAACGACTTGTTGAGGTTGTTGCTGAAACATTTGATGATCCTTCAAAATATGGATTCGATTATCCCAGTTATCATTTGACATTGGTTGATAAAAAGGGGGATCGTCGTTCGTTGGTATTGGGCAAATCAGTGGAAGACGCGCGCTTGAAACTTTGGTATGCACATACCTCAGAACGACCTTATGTTTTTCAGGTTGAGCCTTTTATGACAGATTTTTTGACAATTGACTTGAGTGATATTCGTTACAAAAGGGTTTTTGAATTTGACCGTGATGGCATTGATCGCATCCAATTGGCCTATCCTGATAGCACGGTAATTTGTCACTTAGAAAACAACCAGTGGGTTGTGGATGCCCCCGCTGACCAACAAGTAAGTAGCAGCATTGTTGGTCAATGGATTGACAGGGTTCATACGATGGCCGTTGAAGATTTTATTGGCCCTGTTGAAGCTTTGGGTCAATATGGCTTGGCATCACCGAATCTGATAGTTTCTTTATGGCGCAATGAACAACTTGTGCGTGAGGTTTCTGTGGGAGAAAAAAGGCAAATTTGGTATGGCCAGATGGATGGATCACCGGAAGTTTTTCAGTTTGATTCTGGTGTCCTGTCGGGACTGCGCCTGCCATTGGTAGTCAAACCTAAATTGGGGACACAATTGGGAGCAGAGTAACACGTGAAGAAAAGCATCTTTAGAATTTTTCTGATGGTTTGGATCGGATCTTTATGGGGTAGTCTTCCGGTTGACGCCGCAGTTGATTTTCGCGCAGGGGTCAACCGAGATACGATTACGATCGGTGACCCCATTATTTTTCGTATGCGCTTGTTGCGCGATGCAATTGATGTAACCTCATTTGACTGGGGGGATAGCTTTCCTGCGCCGTTTGAGATTGTAGAAAAAAGGTCTGTGCACTCGGTGACTTTGGAAGATGGACGTGTTCAGGAAACCACGGACGTGGTGATGACCATCTTTCAAGTGGGCGCGCATGAAATACCACCCATGGCATTGCGCTATGTGCTGGCCAATGGGGATTCTGGGCGGGTGGCATCTCGCCCCATACCTATTTTGATTCAAAGTGTTAAGGCATCTGGCGAAACAGACATTAGAGATGTGAAACCGCCGATTCAAATAGAAGCCCAAATACCGATGTGGGCTTGGTTGGTTCTTGCTGGTCTTTTTGTACTGATCGGGGTTTTGATATGGTGGCTAAAAAAACGAAAGAAACGCCCAGAGATTGTGCCTCCGCCTCCGCCTATTGATTGGATGGCTGAGTTGGTAAAGGTGAAAAAAATGAACTTGGCAGAGCAGGGCAAGTTTAAGCCTTACTACTCTTTGTTGTCGGATATTTTACGCCGGTGTGTAGAAGCTAAAACCACTGTGCGTGCGATCGAGGAAACCACATTTGAAATCAAGCGCGATCTCTTAGATGAAGGTGTTGAAGAGGCATTTGTTCTGCAAATTGCGGATTTCTTACTTCAAGCCGATATGGTCAAATTTGCAAAGTTCTCCCCACCACCCGAAATGGTTGATGAAGCTATGCCAGTTGTTGAAAACATTTTGGGTGTATTGATTCAGCCTAAAGTTGGCAAAGAAGCTCCTGTGACTGGGAGTGTACCCTCATGATGAGGTTCCAAAATCCGGAATGGCTGGTGCTCTTGGTGATCATTCCGGTGTTGATTTATCGGTATGTGTACCAAGATCGTCAAAAACGTGGTCGAATTCGTTTTTCAGGTATTGATACATTTAAACGCATTGGGCCGTCTTTGTCCTTGAGGCTTCGACATTGCTTGATGGTGTTTCGGTGTTTGGGTTTGGCGTTGTTGATTGTCGCAATGGCCCGGCCCCAATCGGGGCGTGAAGGCCGTGAGATCTTAAGCCAGGGCATCGATATCGTTTTGGCGCTTGATGTGTCTAGTAGTATGGAAGCTAAAGATCTCGCCAATCAGCGCAGGACACGGTTGGCAGTTTCTAAAGATGTGGTCTCTGAATTTGTGACCCATCGTGCAAATGATCGATTGGGTTTGGTGGTCTTTGCTGGGGAGAGTTATACACAGTGTCCGTTGACTTTGGATTACGGTGTTTTTCAAGGATTTCTAAATGGGGTTGAAATAGCTGAGGGCGATTGGGATGGCACGGCGATTGGGTTGGGTATTGCCACCGCGGTGAATCGTTTGCGGGAGTCTGAAGCGCAAAGCAAGGTCATTATTTTGTTGACGGACGGAAAAAATAATCGGGGAGAAATTGATCCGATGACAGCAGCCAAAGCAGCCAAAGCTGTCGGTGTACGTATCTATACAATAGGTGCAGGAAGCGAAGGCACCATTATGCAAGAACAAAGCACGCTGTTTGGCAAACGGTTTGTGCCTGTAAAAGTCGAAATTGATGAAGAGACCTTGAAGGAAGTGGCCGATATTACAGGCGGCCGTTATTTTCGAGCAACAAGTGAAGAAAAATTAGAAGAGATCTATGCTGAAATTGGCGAGATGGAAAAAACGGAAGTGAAAGTTCGGGAATATGTGGATTATCAAGAAATGTTCGCTAAGTTCCTGTGGCCAGGTATCATTCTGCTCATGCTCGAAGTGGTGTTGGCTACCACGCGCTTTCGGAGGTTGCCATAAATGCGATTTGGAGATCCTTTTGCGTTTTGGTTTCTCATTTTTGTGCCCGCTCTGGCATTGGTGTACTGGTGGGGATTTCGGCGCAAGAAACGCGCATTGGCAGCTTTTGGCAATCCCAGTTTGGTAACAAAGTTGGCTAACTTGGCCAGTTCTGGACGGCAGTGGGCAAAGTCGGGTCTCATTGTGGGTGGTTTCTTGTTTTTGATATTGGCTTTGGTTCAGCCCCAATTTGGCACCAAGATGGAACTGATTCATCGGCGTGGGGTCGATTTGGTGATTGCGCTGGATACGTCGTTGAGCATGTTGGCCGAAGATATTCGCCCAAATCGTTTGACGCGCGCGCGTTATGAAATTGCCGATCTGATTGATCGCTTGGAAGGTGATCGGGTTGGGCTGATTGCTTTTGCTGGGCGAAGCCATGTTTTATGCCCGCTTACGCTCGACTATGGTGCGGCCAAATTGTTTCTCAATTCTGCGACCACAGATCTCATTCCTGTTCAAGGCACCGCTTTGGCCGATGCGATGCGCAATGGCCTCCGGGCTTTTGGTTCAAGTGAGGGGAAATATCAAGCATTTTTGCTTATCACTGATGGCGAAAATCATGTTGATGATCCTGTCGCAGTAGCGCAAGAAGCCGCAGAAGCTGGCGTTCGTATTTTTGTTGTTGGCGTGGGCACACCCGATGGTGAACTGATTCCCGTGCGTGATGGTGATCGTGTGGATTATTTGAAAGATCAAAGTGGCAACATCGTAAAAACGAGGTTAGATGAACCCACCTTGCGTGCGATCGCTGAAGAAACGGGTGGGCTTTATGTGCGCGCAGGTGGTGGCGGTATCGGGTTGCAGGTCGTGTACGAGCAAATATCTCAAATGGAGAAACGCGATTTGGGGGCTCGAAAGTATTCGCAGTATAAACATCGTTTTCAGTGGCCATTGGGGCTTGCGCTTATTTGCTTTTTGAGTGAAGCTTTATTATCTGATCGGCGGCGTCAAAAAGAAGAATGGCAAGGGCGGTTTGAACAATAAGAAGGCAAAATGACTGCCACTTATTGGAGCAATACATCAACGGAATGACATTGAGAAACAGGGAATCTTTATGCGTTATATTTGGGTAGTTCTTGTCTTGCCGTTTTTTGGGTTTACTTTTTTAGACCCTGTGGCAAAGAAAAATGAAGAAGGGAACGACCTTTTTCAAATGGGCGAATATGACGCTGCATTGCAACAATACTTGCAGGCGCAGCAAAATGCTCCGAATCGTTCAGAATTACGCTTTAATGTAGGCGATGCTTTATATAAACAAGGCAAGTACGATGAGGCCGCCCAAGAACTGGGGCAGGTTGTCGAATCTGAAGATTCTAATTTGAGTGCGAGTGCATATTATAACTTAGGCAACACATTGTTTCGGCAAGAGAAATTTGAGGAAGCCGCTGGGGCTTACAAAAAATCTTTGATGAAGAACCCCAAAGACCAAGATGCCAAAGTGAATTTGGAGCTGGCCTTAGAGAAAATGCAACAACAAGAGAACAAAGACGAGAACAAAGACGAGAACAAAGACGAGAACAAAGACGAGAACAAAGACGAGAACAAAGACGAGAACAAAGACGAGAACAAAGACGAGAACAAA
>JABIFK010000748.1 GCA_018650745.1 Candidatus Latescibacterota bacterium
ATCAGGCATAAACCATTGTACCGCAAAATAAATCACCACAATTTGTACGACCAATACAATCCCAATTAATGGGAGGTATTTCATAAGAGGATTGCCGCCACCTTCTGCAGCTTCTTCTTCATCCTCCCCCAACTCATCCATTTCCATCATATCTTCATCAGCCATAACAAGCCTCTGTGTACATATTTCAGTTATAAGATCGCAATGAAAAGTTTATAACTTTTCATTTTAAGCTGCTACGCGTAAATGCACAATCACCTTTTTATTATCGACCATATTATAACAAACTACACACCCTCATCAAACAAACCTTTTACCATCCTCAAAGCCTCTTCCCGATCTGCCACCAATCCTTCAATTTGCGCATCTTCAATGGCCACCAAAACCTCTTTAAAAAAAGGACCCGGTTGGTATCCCAAACCAATCAAATCATGACCGTTGATCAAAGGCACTGGGCGCAAGCACTCAGGTTCTAAATTTGCCAATTCATTTTTACAGAAATGGTAATTGTCCAAAAAACCATGGCAAGCCAAACAATCTATCCGATGCAAAGCCAAATGGTCGGCAAAATAAGGGTCTCGTAGAAATCTTACCAATTTACTGTGCCGCATATCACGCACATGCATAAACCGATGATGCTCTGCCACCAAAGACACGATACGTGAAATTTGTTCGCCAGAAAAACGCAACCGACGGCAAATGATATCGGCCATCTCTGCGCCCACCTTTGGGTGGTTATTAAAACGAATGCGATCGACGACTTCAAACGTACGCGGCTTGCCAATATCATGCAACAACACCCCCATTGCCAATTCGATAGAAGGCTGATTCAAAAGCCCCAACATAATCAATGTATGTGTTAACACATCACCTTCCGGATGAAATTCTCGCGGTTGCTGCACCCCATCAAGTTCCAAAATCTCTGGGATTATTTGCGCCATCACCCCACAGTCGATCAGCCAACGCACACCAAGAGGTGCGCCACCTTCCGTCAAGATTTTGCCCAACTCTTCCCGAATCCGCTCCCAACTGACCATCAGAATATCACCACCAAATGCAGAAATGGCTTTCTGTGTCGCAGCTTCAATGGGCCAATGATATCGGCAACCAAAACGAATGGCTCGCAACAAACGCAAGCGATCCTCTCCAAAACGCGCCCAAGGATCCCCAATTGCCCGAATCACCTTCTGTTTCAAATCTGCCTGACCATTGACATAATCCAAAACCCGATCGGCTATTGGATCGTAAAACATGCCATTAATTGTAAAATCGCGGCGTTGCGCATCCTCCACCTCGTCAGTGAATTCTACACGATCTGGATGCCGACCATCAGAATACCCCATATCGCGGCGAAAACGAGCAATTTCATACATATGCTCACCAAGCCGAACCACCACAACGCCAAAATGCGCCCCAACTTCGCGCGCATTTGGAAAGATGCCGACCACCTGAGGGAGATCGGCATCTGTTGCAATATCATAATCTTGAGGTCTTACCCCCAAAAGCATATCACGCACACACCCACCCGCCCACAAAGCACGAAACCCGTGGGCCTGTAATGTACGCACAATTTCTAATGCACCCTCACGGGCACCGTGATGATCTGTCACATTGAGCACACCTTTAAAACAAACAACGAAACAATGTGTGTCTCATCATTCGTGTTTGACCTAATCCTCCACAACCACCCGTTCTATTTGAGCCCCCAAAGATCGCAATCGCACATCGATATTTTCATAACCACGATCAATTTGCTCAATATTGCTGATCACACTTTGACCATCTGCACAAAGCGCAGCAATAATCAACGCCATACCCGCCCGAATATCTGGGCTTGTGAGCTGTTCGCCATACAACTTGGAAGGCCCCACAACAACAGCACGATGCGGATCACAGATAATGATTTTGGCGCCCATATCGATCAAGCGATCCAACCAATACATGCGCTGTTCAAACATCTTCTCAAAAAACAACACAGTGCCCCGCGCTTGAGTGGCCAATACAATGGCAATGCTCATTAAGTCGGGCGGAAAGCCTGGCCAAGGATCATTGTCAATACGCGGAATCGCATCGCCAACATCTGGTAAGATTTCAAGCTTTTGATACTTAGGGACAACCAAATCATTTCCATCAATTTCAACGTCCAACCCCAACCGATTAAAAACCATTAAACTCTTACGCATATTCTCTGGCGCAGCATCTTTAATACGAATGGCACTATTTGTCGCACCAGCCAGCCCAATAAAACTTCCCACTTCCATATAATCTGGGCCAATGGTGTGCGTGGCCCCACCCAAACAATCAACGCCATCAATCGTGAGCTCATTGGTGCCAATGCCAGAAATTTGCCCACCCATTTTATTAATTAGGTGACATAATTCTTGCACGTGAGGCTCTGAGGCCGCGTTGCGCAAAATGGTCTGCCCCTTTGCCAACGAAGCCGCCATCACCGCGTTTTCTGTACCAGTTACACTGCGTTCGTCCAAGAAGATATCGGCACCTTTGAGCCCCCTGGGTGCCTTAAAGCCGTAAATATGGTTGGTATGGATATCGGCGCCCAAATGACTCAAGGCGATCAAATGTGTGTCAACACGCCGTCGCCCAATACGATCACCACCCGGTCGTGGAATAACGGCCTCACCATGCCGTGCCAATAAAGGCCCCGCAAACATAAAACTGCCACGCACCTTACGACACAATTCAGTGCGGAGGGCAGTTTTGTGCAGCCCTGCAGCACAAACCGTCAACTCATGATCATCCGTTTCTTCAACTGAAACACCCAAATCACGTAAAATTTCAATAAAACAGGCAATATCACCTATTTTAGGCACATTTTTTAATACCACCGGCTCGTCAGTCAACAAAGTGGCAGCCAACAAAGGTTGAGCAGCATTCTTGTTCCCTGCAGGTACGACAGTTCCCGAAAGTGTTTGCCCACCTTGAATTACAAATTGTTCCATAACAGTCATGCCCCTTTTTAACACAAACAGGGAGAAAGAGGCGATATAATCATGGCAACGACGACCTCCAAACACAAATGTGGGGACATCTATAAAGAGGTTTCATATACCGATTATCATGTCTACTCGCCATGCATCATATCATTCGTGGTAAGTTCAACTATAACACCTCTTTGGAAATAATTCAAGAGAGAATATAAAAACGGCCTTAAGCCACAGTCTCTAAGGCCTGGTACAATTGCCCACACCCTGCACCAATGTCATCCCCTTTGCTATAACGAACAGTTGCCGTTAACTGAGCCTGCGCCAAGATTTCAACAAAAAGATCAATCGCTTTTTGGGATGGCCTCTGGTAGTCTCCCCCGTCAATAGGATTCCAAGGTATCACATTGATTTTACAAGAAATATCTCCCACCAAATCAATTAAACGATGGGCATCATCTGCAGAATCATTTAACCCATGTAACAAAACATATTCAAACGTAATCCAACGCCCAATATAAGTTTGATAATCTTTTACAGCTGCCAACAGTTCGGCTATGGGCCACTTCTTGTTGATAGGCATAATCATTGTGCGCTGTGCATCTGTTGTGGCATTGAGGGACACAGCCAACCCGATTTTCAACTTTTCTTCTGACAATCGTTTGATTCCCGGCACATGGCCTGCTGTAGATAGCGTTATACGACGAATGCCAATCGCTGCGCCAAAGTCTAAGTTCATCAAGCGAATTGCACGCAGTACCTGGTCAAAGTTCAACAGAGGCTCTCCCATGCCCATCATCACAACATTGGTCAATTCTTCTCCACGCTGTCTTAAAAAGCGTTGTCCGTATAGTACCTGATCTACAATCTCAGCCGCACTCAAGTTGCGAATCAGCCCCATTTTACCCGTTGCACAAAAGTGACAATCTAAAGGACACCCTACTTGAGACGAAACACACAAGGTTCGGCGTTTGCCTTCCCACATCAGCACGCTTTCGATACGCCGCCCATCTGGTAGTGAAAACAAAAACTTAACCGTATCTTCTGATTCTGTTTTTACTTCTCCAACAACATTCAAATCCAAAATTGTAAAGTTATCTGTCAATTGCTGCCGCACATCCTTTGACAAATTGGTCATGTCATCAAACTTTGTAACACCTTTGTTATAGAGCCAATCTACAAGCTGGCGCGTGCGATACCGCGCCAACCCTAGGCCTGCCACTGCATCACCTAATTCATTAGGAAACAAACCTTTGAGTTCCACTCGATCTTTATTCATCTTTGCCTCATATTCAAACGCCATTTTTGATAACCACCGCCTCGCAACCCAAACCATCGAAATGTCCTATTCTTCTTCTACATTAACCAAGTGCCCAATTCTTGGCAAGATCAAAAATGCTGTTGACAGCCCATGGCTTTTGGTTTATCATTTGATCGGTATTCAATAAAGAACAATGAGTTACGCAAAATCATGGGGCGCTCTAGAGCGCCCCTTTTGCCGCATGAGATTCTATGCCCATTTACGACTACACAAGCCGTCCGGCCAAACCAGAACCGCGCAAGCCTCGCCACTGGATATTTTTCTGCCTGCTCTTAATTGTGGGTGCTCTTTTTAGTCTAACAGGTGGAAATGATTCCGAGGAGTCTGTAGAAGAACCGTTTGAGGCCACCGCAACTATCGACTCCGTTAAGATTGAACTAATTTTACCCGCACCAGAAGAACCAGAACCAGATTTAAAGTGGACAGAGATTGAGGGCCGCATCCAACGCGGCGAGAACTTCTCTGAAGCACTGATTCGAGAAGGCGTAGCGCGTCAGCAAATTTTCGAACTCGTGCCTGCTTTGCGTAAGAATATATCAAGAACAGAATTTAACCCCAACCTCGTGCAAAGTGGCGACCAGTATGCGATCACACTCGACAGCTTGGGCGTTATACACAAATTTGAATACATTAAACGGGGAGACCTCGAGCGGCGCTTCTTGGCCGATCGCACAGAAAACAAACTCAAGGCGTGGAAAGAAGAAATTCCCCTGCATCGCGAAGTCGTTGTTATTTCCGAACGCATAACCGATTCTATTTGGAATGCCTTAGTACAAACAGACGAAAGTCCATTACTTATCTATAAACTCGAATACATATTTGAGGCTTATATCGATGTCGACAACGACTGCTACCCTGCTGATCACTTTGCATTTGCGATAGAAAAACTCTACAACGAAAACGGTGATTTTGTAAGATACGGTGAAATTTTCGCCGCCCAGTATACCAGTGTCAAAAATGACACAACATATCAAGCCTTCCGATACACCTCTGCCGACGATACCGAAGATTATTATGATGCTAGAGGAGGCTCGCTTCAGGGGCTTTTTCTCAGAAAACCTCTCAACTTTACGCGCATCAGTTCGGGTTTTAACAAACGTCGATTCCATCCCATTCTCAAAAAATATATCCCCCATCACGGCATTGATTATGCCGCCCCCAAAGGCACCAAAGTTTGGGCAATTGCAGATGGAACAGTTTCCTTCGTAGGCCCAAAAGGCGCATTAGGCAACTATGTGGAAATCAAACACAAAAACGGATATAAGACCGGTTATGGTCACTTGAGCAAATTCCCAAGAGGATTGCGAAAAGGCCAAAAAGTTAAGCAAAAACAAACCATTGGTTATGTGGGCGCAACGGGGCGAGCAACGGGCCCTCATTTACACTTTAATTTTTATGCCACAGTAAAAAACAAATACAAACTGGTCAAACCCAGCGCAGACAACAATCGCCCAACAGGCAAACCGTTACCTCAAGCACATTTGGTCGAATTTGAAAAAAAGCGAAATCAATTTTTATCGCTTCTCGACCGCAACAGTGGCACAATTGTTACAGCACTCATTCAAGATACCCCCACAATAGCGACAGAAGAATAGCAGTAGCTAAATTTCACACAATAAAACTCTAAAATTCAATGTAAATGGCATCTCTCCCCTTCACGTCGTAACAGTGAGCCATGAAAGACGACTTTTTATCCAAAATTGAGACCTTAGCCGACAATGATGGCGAATATAAACGCGAAGCCTATCTGTTTATATTCGCAGCGTTGGATAATACGGTCCAAGCACTTAAGCGTGCTAACGCACCCGAATCTGGCCGCCATGTAACCGGGCCAGAATTGGCTTGGGGTATTTCCGATTATGCCCGTGAGCAATATGGCCCTCTGGCACGTGCGGTATTAGAACATTGGGGCATTACCCAAACCGTTGATTTTGGGTGCATCGTTTTTTCACTCGTAGAAGCTGGCCTCATGCGTAAGACCGAAGAAGATGACCTCGACGACTTTCGAGATGTTTATACTTTTGACGAAGTATTTGACCCCAAGCGTATCCAAAGCAAACTCAAACCAATTGTGCTTGAACAACTTTAACGGTTTTAACGAAGCACAGGAGGCGAACAACTACAACTGGCCGATATTTTAAACCCTCTCATTTTTAATTTTGATATTTTTGATATTTCTGTTATTTCAAACCGTGAACCCTTCGTTTTTCACGGTTTTTTTATTTGGGGATTTAGTCGATGAAAGTCGCTTATTTTGATTGTTTCGCGGGCATCAGTGGTGATATGACGCTGGGGGCATTGGTCGATGCCGGATTGTCCTTTGATTTGCTGAAAACAGAACTAGATAAACTGAATGTACCAGAATTCAAACTGTCACAACGGCGTGTAGAAAAACACGGTATTGCAGGCACCAAAGTCGATGTCGATGCCCAAGAAGGCCATGTTCATCGACATCTCATTGACGTCTTATATATTATCAACAACAGCAGCATCTCAGACGCAGCCAAAGAAAAAGCCCGCAAAGTCTTCCAAAAACTCGCAGAAGCAGAAGCAAAAGTACACGGCACATCCATTAACGAGGTTCACTTTCACGAAGTAGGAGCCGTCGATGCCATCGTTGACGTCGTAGGCGTTGTTATCGGCCTCGAACTACTCGGCATAGAGAAAATCTATGCCTCCAAGTTTCGCTTTGGCTCAGGACGCACCAGAGGCGCTCACGGTGCAATGCCCATTCCAGTGCCTGCCGTGGTTGAAATGACAAAAGGATACCCAGCAGAACGCACAGACATTCCCTTAGAACTTGTCACCCCCACAGGTGCTGCCATCCTTACGGCGCTCTCTTCTGGCATTGGAGAACAAATCCATCTTAAAACCGAAATCACAGGCTATGGCGCAGGTACTCGCGATGTTGAGCAAGTGCCCAACCTGTTGCGCGTCGAAATCGGCGAATTGATAACAGATTCACAAACCGATTCTCCAATTCTCCTCGAAACCAACATCGACGACATGACCCCCGAGATTTACGGCTATATCATTGACCGCCTCTTAGAAGCCGGTGCCCGTGATGCCTTCCTCACCCCTGTCATCATGAAAAAAGGCCGCCCAGGCATCCAACTCACCGCCCTGACCGACCCGAATAAAGAAAGAGAAATAACCGACCTCATCTTCTCAGAAACCACCACATTGGGCATTCGCCGCATCCCTGTTCAACGTCACATGCTCGAACGTCGCACGGACACTGTCGATACACCCTTTGGGCCCATCCGCGTAAAAATTGCCAATGTCAACGGCAAAGAACGCGTGACCCCAGAATATGACGATTGTGCTCGCATAGCCCGCGAGAAGAACGTGCCCATTTTGGATGTCTACAAAGCAGTACAATCACCATAGCCACAACAACCCATTAAACTCAAAAGCCCATTCAAATAGAATATCAGTAATTGATTTGATAGGGCTTTTGAGCAGTATTTTCTTTATCTAGATATTCTTTTGTGACCTTACTCCTCCTCCATCCCATCCAGAACCCGCATCAACTCATCCATTGACACAATCTTCTCACCCAGTTCCCCACCTGACACATGGGTTTCAATCTCTCCAGTGCCAAACACAAACCATTCAAACTCTTTCAGAAATTTCAAACAATGCCACTGTCCCGTACGTTCAAAGTCTTCGCTGCAAAGCTCGCGCGGGATAGGACATCCGTCGAATAACCCACGCGGACAAGGCCTGCGTTTTTTTGCCATAAACCGACCATCCTAAAAAAAGGGTGAACAAAAAGTTCACCCTTAAAAAACAAAATATGTCACTATATTTCAAGGCATTTGTTGGTCATAAAATCTTCAAATGCTGCTTGAGTTCATAACCCGTCACCTGTGCGCGATAATTGGCCCATTCAATCTTTTTGTTTGCAATAAACTTCTCAAACACATGATCGCCCAATGCGTTTCGCATCAATGTGCTGCCTTCTGCCAAATCGATGGCCTTTGACAAGTCTTGTGGTAGCGTTTGAATACCCGCCTTTTCACGCTGGGCATCACTCATCTCAACCACATTTTCTTCCATAGGATTTGGGGCTTTGTATTTCTGTTCAATCCCTTCTAACCCAGCAGCCAACATAACAGCAAAAGCCAGATAAGGGTTGCAAGCCGGATCAGGAGATCGATATTCAACTCTTATCGTGCTCTCTTTACCTGGTTTATAAGAGGGCACCCTTACCAAATCAGACCGATTCACCGACGCCCAAGTTGTATAGACGGGTGCCTCATACCCCGGGACCAGTCGTTTGTAAGAATTCACCCATTGATTGGTCACCAGCGTGATCTCTGGTGCGTGCTTCAATAAACCTGCAATATAATGGCGAGCTGTAGGCGACAGATGATATTTGTTACGCGCATCATAAAACGCATTGCGTTCCCCCTGAAACAATGACATATGTGTGTGCATGCCATTGCCATTTTGGCCAAAAATAGGCTTGGGCATAAACGAAGCCCATACGCCGTGCTTCACAGCAATTTCTTTCACCACCAACCGATAGGTCATTGCATTGTCAGCCATCGTTAAGGCATCTGTATACAATAGATCAATTTCGTGTTGGCTTGGGGCACCCTCGTGATGACTCGATGCCACTTCAATACCCATCTTTTGCAATGTCAGTACGGTATCGCGCCTCAAATCACTTGCAAAATCTAAAGGTGTTTGATCAAAGTACCCCCCCTCGTCTAAACCAATCAAGGGCGTCTCTGGTTTTTCAAAATAGAAATACTCGAGTTCTGGGCTCACATAAAATGCAAACCCCAAATCGGCCGCGCGTTTTAAGTTTTGCTTTAAAACATAACGCGGATCTCCCGCATAAGGTTTACCGCCAGGTTCTAATATGTCGCAAAACATTCGAGCAACAGTGCCTTGTTCTTGAGGCCGAAAAGGCAACACTTGAAATGTGCTCGGATCTGGCATGGCAACCATATCACTTTCGTCTAAGCGCGCAAAACCCTCCACAGACGACCCATCAAATCCAATACCTTCATCCAATGCCTCCTCTAATTGCTCTACAGGAATCGCAACACTTTTCAAAAAGCCCAAAATATCCGTAAACCAGAGCCGAATGAATTTGACACCGTGTTCCTTTGCTGCATGGATCACATACTCTCTGCTTCCTTCATCCATATCAACGCCTCAAATTTTGAATAGATTTAATAAGCCATTTTCATTTTTGAAGATACACCAACACCTGAATGGTGAAACTATCCCCACAATGTTTCAGGAATGTTTCAGGGAGATTAAAAAGGGATGAACTGGGCCATAAAAAAAGGCTTGGAATTGCTTCCAAGCCTTTTCGCTATTCTAAAATACATAAGGCCCTATTGAACACGTGCCCAAGTATCTGTCCACGCATTGTCATGGGAAGCCGTCATTGTATTGCCATTGAAGACCCAATCTTGGCTATCGTGCGAAATCTCGATACCTGCCTCACCAACAGTAATTTTGCCTTTGGTTTTCTTTCCTTTCGGATACACCGAAATGGGTGACTTTGCAGAAGATCGATACCCTTGTCGAATCAAAACATAACGCGCCTGTGTAATTGCAGAAGTAGATATTTCATAGGTGCTGGCCGCATAATTAAACCGCCTGGGCGCTTGGTCTTGTGCACTTTCCAAAAGGTTTAAAGTAACATGCGCTTTTCGTGAACTCACAGGAACCCAAGATATAGCTCCTTGGACTACAGGAGGCCGCAAAATGCTGCCATCGGCCAACGTGCGAGACTGTAACACCCACGTTCCAGCCAGTTGCGTTTGCATCTCGGCCAACCGATCACCACACCCTTGCCCCACCAACAACAGAACGGCCAACATACCAACTCTCTTTAAACGCGCCATATCAAAAGCTCCCTCAAGCAAAAAACGTTTTAAACATATCATATCCATTGATGATATTCACACATAAGTGAAATATTCACCCACACAGTATATTTTTTGAAAAGGACCCTGTCAAGAAAAAAAGCCCTGAATAATCATTCAGGGCTTTTTTAGATCACAAAAACAAATATCTGCAAAACAGACTTATTTATTGGATAGCGTCTTTGAGTGCTTTGCCAGCTTTAAACTTAGCGGTTTTACTCGCAGCTATCTGAATTGTCGCACCCGTTTGTGGGTTGCGTCCTGTGCGAGCTGCACGACTTCTAACCAAAAAACTACCGA
>JABIFK010000464.1 GCA_018650745.1 Candidatus Latescibacterota bacterium
TCGCGATGAACGAGACATGGCATAAAGTAGCCCAGCCCCCGTAGCAGAAAGCGCGTAGGTATGCGTAATTTCCATGGGGTATGAACCCTGAGACCCCGCAGCGTTAAAGCATTCAACAATCTCTAAAGTCGCAGCGTCAGTCCACGTAGCCCGACACACACGCTCTTCACCCGGAATATAAGAGATTGCCGTAAAGATATTCGCTGGGAACACACGATCATCAATAGGAAACGTGTGGGCTTCACCATCCACGGGCACAGTCAAAACACGCTGCCATTTGCCTCGCCCCCAGTCCTCTTCAACCGTAAGCTGATTTCCTTCACAGGAAATATCCAAACTTAACGTCACAAACCGACCAATATCACTGCTGCGTGCGGGCATCAATTCCCATTGTCCACACAAATCCCCAACCGTACGCGAAACATCATCCACCAGTCTCTCCTTTAAAAAACAATACATAATGAATCAAGAACCCTGCTCTCTGGTAAATTATGAACCACACGACAGCTCATCAGCGAGCACGTTCAATCTATTTCCGCGAACGCAACCAAGTGTCCACGCCATATTTACCGGCACCGATCAGTAGAAATGCCAGTGAAATAAAGAAAAACAACAACGCTTTTTCTTTTCCAGAAAATGGGTCTGCGCCGTGGCGAATAAAAGCCGCAACAAACATAGTGCTACACAGAAAAAATGCCGAGGGTCGGGTGAACAAACCTACTGCTAAAAATAGACCACCAAAGCATTCAGAAAACCCTGCAGCCCACGCGAAAAACTCGGGCAGAGGGAAGCCCAACGTTGCTGTTCCTTCAATGAACCGCTCAGAAGGAGGCACCTTACCCAACCCGTGGGCCAACGCCATGCTGAGCCCCATAAAAACCCGCAAGACCAGCAGCCCAATATTGGCCAAAGTAGAGTCAATCATTTCACCGCCTACCAACAATTTCTTCATCATCTCAAATCCTTTCATAAATCCAGTAGACTCACTCATTCAAACTTAAAACATGCTCAAGACCATAGCCCAATGTACCCAAATCACCCACACCGTTACACTACCCTTCTTCTACCATCCGTTTCAAATACAAACAATAAGGGTTCTCAGCGCTGAAATTGGCGACCTTCATCACGGTTTCGGCATCAATATATCCCTTGCGATAAGCGATCTCTTCCAAACACGCGATCTTTAATCCCTGACGGTGTTCAATTGTCTCTACAAAATTGCTGGCCTCAAGCATACTCTCGTGTGTGCCCGTATCAAACCACGCAAACCCACGCCCCAGCACCTGCACCCGCAGTTTCGAACGCTCTCGATATACATTGTTCAAATCGGTAATCTCAAGCTCGCCCCGAGCAGATGGTTTTAAGTCTTTCACAATATCAACCACCTCTTCGTCATAAAAATACAACCCGGTTTGGGCAAAATTTGATTTTGGTTTTTCGGGTTTTTCTTCAATGCTCATCACATTAAACGCATCGTCAAATTCCACCACACCGTAACGCTCAGGATCTCTTACGTAATAAGCAAAGATCAATGCCCCGTCAGTCACCTTCCCTGCACCTTCGAGCATATCCGTCAAACCGTGCCCATAAAACAGATTATCGCCAAACACCAACGCACACGGTTCACCTCGTGCAAAGTCAGCCCCCACAACAAACGCCTGCGCCACACCACCCGGTTTTTCCTGAACCGCATATTCTATTTGCAAACCCAACTGAGATCCGTCGCCAAATAACTGCTTAAACAGATCAATATGTTGCGGCGACGAAATGATCAAGAATTCACGTATATTGGCCAACATCAGCGCCGACATCGGATAATAAATCATTGGCTTGTCAAACACAGGGATGATTTGTTTCGAAATCGAAATCGTCTGAGGATACAATCGCGTAGCCAAACCACCTGCTAAAATGATGCCCTTCATAAACCTACCTCCTCGTCACGCAATGAAAGATGCCCGACCACAATCAACACAAAGATAACATGAGTTGAAAACAATGCAAATACATCCATCCCTATTGAACCATCAAAACTCAGGTATCAAAGCTTGCAAAATTCAACGACTTTGCCCGGATCAAAACGGGTTTTTGAAAAAACCAAACACCTATACCTACACATTCATCTCATAAAGGTTCAATTTCTTTATCCAACGACAGCAAACCCTACATCAATCCCGTTTCCCACTTTTTGAAAGCACAAAAGTGCCGTGTTTAGAGAAATTGGGGAGAGATTGCTAAATGATCTGTAGTAAAATCCTGAAAATTGTGTACATTTGTACACAAATGCGTCGCTATTTGGTGCATTTGTGACGCTATTTGGTGCATTTGTGACGCTATTTGGTGCATTTGTGACGCACCTCGTATCAACTAAAAACAAAAAAACGTTATAAAACAACAACTAACCCCACCGGAGTAATTTGGCTCATTAATTGCTTTTCAACCTTATGAGCACAAGTTACAAAGGAGATTCAAATGGACCACCGCACCAATACACGTCTAGAATTCAAAATTGGTATCGAAATCAGAGTCGGTAATTATCAAACGTTTTCGGTTGAAACGCGTGATTTGAGTCTGGGCGGATTAGGTCTTGTGTCAGACAACAGACTGCCCCTTCAAACGGAATGTGACATCACGCTCCATCCGATGTCTGGACATAACACAATATCTCTCAAAGCAGCAGTGGTTCGCCACACCGATGAGGGCATGGGTTTGGTCTTTTTGCACCCGCCAAAAGAAACCCTCATCCAACTGTGTGACCTTTTTATTGGCGCTGACAGACAAGACATCATCGAAAAAGAACTCAGACAAAACATTATGCCAGAACGCCCCAAACAAGATATTCTTATGATGTAGACACATTCTGTAAACCTGCCACAAACGGATCCACATCAAAAACATACCCAAACATTAAGGCCACGCGCCAAAGTGCCACTTCTTTTGCCCACTCGTCTGCGCACGTTTCACGGTTTTCCACCGCCGTTGTTGCCTGACGAATCGTAGAACAAACATATCCCATACGCCTCATATCAATCATGCCCCCAGGGCTGGCCAACAAACACCAGTTAAGTGCAAAACCGATATACACCAAATGCCAAATGCCCTTTTCACGACAAACGGCATTGAGTTGATGTGAATTGATCACCAAGGGTTCTCCTGCTTCAGGCATCGCTTGGGGCGGAAAATTCAAAAACTGTTGCCCCGCTTTAATCTCTCTTCCATTTTTCTCACCACACATCTGCACGCCCCGTTCAGCCTGCCATTGTGCCTTTAGTGGATCCTCAACAGCTCCCGCGGGCAAATCGGGTTCTGCCCCGGCCAAATCCTTTGCCTCTTGATAAGCATCATATTTTCCCGTATACGCTTCCGTTGATCCCACATGAATCACCGTCATATCGGCCTCACGCGCGGCCTTTAACACGGGTGGAAATACCTGCTGTGTAATTGGCACTGCCCGCGACAAGTATTCCACAAACCGAAACCATCCCGCATAAGGCGAATCTGGTCCCGCCGGAATCTCATCAACAAGTCCAGGATTCCACGCGTGCATACTGACCAGTGCCGTTCGCTCCAAAGGCACATCCAACATCCTCGTCGTCCATCCATCATATCCCCTCCCCGGAATATCCTTCGTCAAATCTGCATCATGTTGCTTATAATACTGAGCCGGTAATTTCAAGAATGCCATCGAACCTCCTCCAAATCATTCACCTTGACAGTGCCTCCTCCAACACCGATATTCCGCCGTCGATTTAAGCCTTTTTTTACTTTTGCCTTTTTACTTGAAAGCGCCAATGTCCTCTCTCTCACCCCTGCTCAACAAACGCTTTATCGCGCTGCTTGTCATTTCATTTTTTAGCAGCTTTGTCGCGGCTCCCCTCAATTCACTCCTCCCTGTTTATGTCGAGTCAGAACTCGCGCGAGCCCCCATCTTCTCCGCAAGTCTACGTGCCGTCTTTCTTATCTTAGGGGGCATTTTTGCAGTCCCAGCCGGTCGCCTGGCCGACGGTTGGGGTGTTAAGCCTGTCTACATCATTGGTGTATTGGGGCCCATTCTTACAGGCAGCATCTTCTTTACAGGCGACCCATTGTTGCTCACTTTCCTCTGCACAGGAATTGGCATCTCGTTTGGTTTCAACAGTGCTGGCGGCCAAAGTTACCTCATCAGCGCTGCTCCGGCATCAGTTATTGGCATTGCCTCTGCCGGATATTTTTTGGGCAATACCCTGGGTGCAGCTTCAGGAAATCTGTTGGCTGGCCCCATCGCAGACGCGCTCGGTTTTCAAACTTTGGGGTTGTGTGCCACCCTTGCAGGCATGTGTCTCATCATACTCACGATCCTCATATTGCCACCCATCCCAGCCCCCGAATCGTCAGGCGGTGATCGCAGTCTGTCTGGTTTGATCAAACTCGTCAAACGCACCGACATTCGCCTCTTGCTGGGCATTCGTTTTTTACCCACCAGCTACTGGGGAGCGGTCACACTTTTATTGCCATTGCTCATCTATCGCCTTACGGGTACCAACACCGCCGCAACCACATTTACAGCAATCAGCCTTTCAATTGCCGCCATCTTCCAAATCCTTACAGGTCGCTTGTGTGATCGTATTGGTCGTTGGCGTCCCATCATTATTGCATCAACACTGGTGGCAGTGAGTGCACTGGGTCTAGCTTTGACAGGACACACATTGTGGGGCTTATACACGTTTGGCATTGTGGCTGCCGCTTCCGCATGGTCACTCTCAACGACCATGCCCGGGCTTATTCAACTCATCGCCGACGAGGGTGAAAAAGGCCGTGTGGTGGGTGCCGCCCACCTTTCATGGAGCTTGGGTATGTTGTCTGGTAGCTTAGGTGCAGGCAAATTGATCGAGTGGGGCCCCGCTTGGCCTTTTGGTTTGGGTTTCGTATTTTGCTTGGGTGCATTGGCCTGTGGCGTTGGATTATACCGCATTCACGGGCAAGACACCCAATAGATAAGCGTTTGCAAAGCGCTTCAACGGCCCTTATATTTCATACACCATCCCCTTTTGGGTAAACAGTGTCTCACTCTTTTACGTTACAGGCCTCGGAGTTCTTATGCAGCAACAACCACTCAAAATTCTCGTATTTGGCGCACACCCCGACGACTGTGACATCAAAGCCGGTGGATTGGCCATCCTATATGGTCAATTGGGGCACACAGTCCGTTTTGTTTCTGTCACAAATGGCGATGCGGGTCACCACGAAATTGGGGGTGTTGAACTTGCACGTAAACGCAGAGCAGAGGCCCAATCGGCAGGTGCTGTGGCAGGCATTGAATATCACGTCTTAGACAACCACGATGGCGAGCTGGAGCCCACCTTAGAAAACCGCAAAAAAGTCATCCGACATATTCGCAGCTTTGTGCCCGATCTCATCCTCACCCACAGACCCAATGATTACCACCCCGACCATCGATACACAGCCATCCTCGTACAAGACTCTGCGTATATGGTAACGGTGCCCAACATTTGTACGGACACCCCAGCCTTGTCATACAACCCCGTCATCGCCTATTTAAGCGATGGCTTTCAAAAACCCAATCCGTTTACAGCTGATGTCGTAATCGGTATTGATGATGTGATCGAAAAAAAGATGGACATGCTCCACTGTCATACATCTCAAATGTATGAGTGGTTGCCGTTCAATGCTGGCAAACTAGACCAAGTGCCCAAAGCCCCAGCAGACAGACGTCAATGGCTCGAACATCGACTCGAACAATTCCGAAACACAGCAAACAGAAATCGCACATTGCTCGTTCGTCTATATGGCGAAGAAAAAGGCAGTAAGATTCAGTATGCCGAAGCCTTTGAAAGCTGCGAGTATGGTGGCAGCCTCAGCGAAGAAAACTTGTCCACACTCTTTCCATTCTTCGATTAACTTCTACAAACCCAAACAACAAAAGTCGAGTGATTCAACGCGCGCAACAAACGCATATGACCACTCGGCTTTTTTTATGCTAATGTCCAGGTGCGGGTGCAAGACCCACCAACAAAACCAATCGAACATCTCCAACATTGCGCACACCATGATCCACATCTTCAGGTGCCCAGACAGTCATCCCATCACTCGCAGACTGCACGGTATCTCCTACCGTAAATTCACCAACGCCCTCCAAAACAAAATAGAACTTGTCCTGATCTCCGTGCGCGTGCACAGCCTGTTCTTGCCCTGGCTCAAGACAATTCAGCCCCAATAGAATTTTGTCACTTTCAAATAACGTCGATTTGAAAAATTTTTCAGGTTTACTGCCTACATAATCACGATAATCCTTAAAATAATCCACTCCTACCTCCATAAAATTGGTAAAAAACGAGAGAGATGAAACCAAAGAGAAAACGTCTTATATCTTGTGCTTCCCACGCTTAACTTTCCATCTCACAAATCCCGCATTTCTGTTTTGATTTTACTTTTTAATTTTGCATTATTACTTTTGCATTGTTACCTACCTTTAGAACGCATTCACAACCCGCACATGAACTTTTCCATCTCCAAAACCATCCTCCTTCGCCCACCCCACGTCAAACCCAATCATACCCATGCGAGATTGTAAAACCATCCCGGCACCATATCCCACAGGTAAAACACGGCCCGTTATATCTTGAAGCGCCCCAGCATCTCCAAAAACAAATAAACGAGAACGCGCCCCTATAAGATAACGCCATTCCAAAGAAACCCAACCCACTTCTGTTGCCCAAAAGGCCTCTTCCCGATATCCTCGGATCGAACGCGCTCCCCCCACCCGAATACGTGCATCATCTGGCACACCGCCATCCTGTGAAACCCACTGTCCGTGCCCAGACAAGGCCCAAACAGATCGCAGACCTATCGGATAAAACGCTTGTATATTCACCAATTGCAACCGTCTTATATCTGACTGCCTCACGCCTTCTACACGCCCCAACTCAAAAGCAACATCCCCGAACCAACCCCGCCGGGGGTTCCACAGATCATCTCGATAATCCACACCAAGTCCCACCCGTATAGCCCACCGATCACTCTTTTCATAAACACCCAACCCAGATGAATCAGGAACCACCTGCCCACGCGAAACCAGTCCCCAAACCTGCCCCTCCTGCCAAGGTCGAGCAGTTGCCCCAATACCAACCAGCCACTCCGAATAGCCCAGGCGTTCTCCCATCACAATCTCTAAATCTACAGAAAGTGGTTTGTCCAATACCCACGGTTCCTGATATCGCAACCGCAAATCAGACGCACCAACACCCGTTCTCTTCCATGCCACTTGCCCCAAACGGCCCGCGCCAGCTACATTATGGATATCCAATGCAAATGCACCTGTTAATCCACCTCCAACACCTTGTGGAGCATACCCAACACCACCCTCCACACGTGCAGTACGCGCTTCTTGCACACGCACAATAAGCACGGTTTCATCCCCATATCGCTTTACGTCGGGTGTACCAACAGAAATGAGGAAGGGCAAACGACGCAAATATCTTAAAGCACGGTCTACTCGCCGTTGGTCATATACCTTACCAGCTTCAAGACGCATTTCTCTTATTAATACATCTGCACGTGTCACAACATTTCCTTCAAAAACAACCGTATCAATCATGCACAATGGCCCAGGTTTTACATCTACTCGAACACAAGCGCTGTTATCCTTAAATGTTACGTCCGGCTCCAATACGCAAAAAGGATACCCTTGGTTTTCATAAAACGCCAAAAATTGTTCAAGCTGTTCATTTACCTTCTCAGCAGTTAACACCATCCCCGGTTTTATCGCCACAGCAGTCATGAGTTCTGTGTGAGCAAAAACAGCCTGTCCCGATACGATCAAAGAATCAACACGCGTCCGTCCGCCCTCCTCTATTCTGAACCGAAGAATGGCTTGTTCATTTTTTACAGCAATGTCAGGATAATACACACGAGCTTGCCAATACCCCAATGCACGATACTGCGACAGAATGCGTTTCAGATCTCCAACCACCAGCGCACTGTCCACAGGCATACCTCGCCGCATCAGCAGCCCATTTTGCAACACATTGTCCGAAACGGCACGCGCGCCATCAAAATACACCTGACTGATGGTCGCACGCTTTGCTTGAACATCTACACACAAGCACACACCAATAAACAAACACAAACGCAAGATCATAAGAACAATACACCAGTTCCAAACCCGACAGCTGACATTACTTTTACCTTTTACCTTTTGCCTTTTACCTTGTCTCATCAAAATACCGCCTTCATTTCCATACGCCCCAAATGAATCACGGGCAAATCAGGACGCTTCCGACCATCATAAGACACCAAAGCAGTTACATATCGACCAAACCGATAATCCATTCCCAATCGCCACACCCAATTTTGCCCCACCCGGTTGCCGTTGGCCATCCCTAAGAATATGGGTACCTCATCTGTTGCCCAAACATGTGTCCAATCTACACGCGCACGCAAACGCCCTCGCCCCGCCAAGCGGCGAATCATCTCTGGTTGCAAAGACATATAATGCACTTCCAAATCGCGTTGTCGATCATAATCATCTCCCCCCAACAAACCCAGTCTCATATCCCAACGTCTCGACGGACGCCACGAACCACGCCCGTGCCCAGAATAGGATCGAATTGAAAAGGCAAAAATCTCGGTCCCCGTACGTTTACGCACCTCGGAAGAGATATCCCCATCGATTTCTCCTTCACGCCCAAAGCGCAACCGCCCTCCCAAACTGGCATTGCGCAATGACTCGCGTCCACCCCCATAAAAAAACCGATCCAATCTGTCGCGCATGCGTCCAGACACCCGCAATGAACCACGTTTGTGATATCGAAAAACATGAAGGCGCAAGCGTGCATCGCGTTGCGCAAATTGAAGATCATCAGAGTCTGTTATCGAAAAAAGATGCCAGGGTCCAATCGCATTAGACACCACTTTCCGATCTGCATTAACCGATGCATCAAATGACAGACCTGCCAAAAAACCGTTTGAGCGTTTCAACAGACGCTTCAAGTTCATTTCTACTCGCGCCCCCAATATGCCCTCGCGCGCAGGCAAAAAATCACTGTCAAACCCATAAACCAGCTCAAAATCACCATCGACATCCAAGACAAATTCCTCTGCATCTTTTTCGCTATCTCCATCCACATCTTCCCACACATAAGATCCCAAACCACGCCCCACTTCAACATAAACCGGTTGACGCGTTTGCACACCTGCACTTGACACCCGATAGAAGATTTGATGCGAATAACCCGGCCGTGAAAAGTTCACACGCGTACGCCCCAAATGCGTTACCCTGCGCGTAGTCTCAATTGACCCTGAACGACTCACAGTTTGGCCATACGAACCCAACACAGTCCATCCCTTCCAATCACCCTTCGCCGAGTGCGTATGAGACCATGCTTTCAATGAGTCTTGCCACACTGTATTTTGTTGTCGAATCTCTCTTATCCCAATTTCAGTTCGCCAATGCCACTTTTTTTTCCCGACCTCAATATGCCAAGCAGCCTCTCCAAGTTGTACGCCATCCAATATCAGTACATTTGGATCGGCCGCATAAAAAACGGATGAACGAGAAACGGCATCACCATCTGCCTTTTCCAAAACAACCTCAACACCAGAAGCAAACATGCCCAAACCACCAATCAAATGCCCCCGTTGCCGAGTTAACCCACCTTGGTCTTGTCCAATACGCTCATACTCATAATGTCCAAATGGCACCCGAATACCAACAGCTTTCCGCCCAGCGGCAAAGTCCCCCGTGCGCCGTCCCCACGCGCCATCAACAGATACCCCACCGAAGGTATATCGTAGCCCAAAAGTTCCTTCTCTTACCTCTTGCAACCGTTCCTCCGGCTGCCATCCCCAGCGCCCTTCGTGTGTCCCTACTTCCAACCGATCAAAACCTTCATAACCCACACTCATCTGCTGAAACCGCCCAGTCACTTGCAATGCACCAGGATGTTGCCAGTCCGATGTCCATTGCCCATCCACATCCAAAGCATGTCCTTTTTTTAACACATCATCACTCCACGCAACTTCACTTGCCAATCGCACGCCCTCACGAGGGGCATATGTTGCGTCCAATCCTGTAACTTGCCGGTGGTTCCCACTGCCTCCAGGTATATCCACACCCACCAACAAAGTCCGTTCACTTTCTCGAATCAATGTTGATCCAACAGACCAACCACTTCCACCCAAAGTCACCTGTCCGTCCAGTCCTACCAAACGGCTTTGTTTGCCTTCATCCAAAGTCTGATATTCAATGCGTATTCGACTTGATGCAACAATGGGTTGCTCTGGGGCAAAAGTCACAACACCGCGCTCATAGTCAATCACATAATCCAATTGTTCCCCTCGTTTGAGCAATTGCTCATTGAGATAAACCCGCTCAGACTCCGACACA
>JABIFK010000459.1 GCA_018650745.1 Candidatus Latescibacterota bacterium
CAAGTGGCTCTTCACCTGAGTTCGAAGTACCAATCAAAAGCATGGCAGACAATCAATTCAAACTGTCAACTGTGACTTTTCAGGCGGCCAAAAGCTATACCGGCGACCCCAAGCTGGTCGCAACACTGTCATTAACCCTTTCTGAAACATTTAGTTCTGCCTCTATTACTATTTTGTCCACCGATTTTGGTGGTAATGCTGTTGATCCTAACATTGCTTTTACCCTTACACCCCCTCTTAATAATCTCGTAAGGAATGTTTCTGTCACGCGTCGGCACAGTTCTGCACGGCTCACATTTAGCACCAAACTTGCTACCATAGATAATACGGTGCGTTACCGTGTTAAAGATGCCACCGATTGGCTCACTGTCCAAACAGACTTGCAATCTTCAACATCCGCAGACCTGATTACAGCCGTTAAAGCTTTGCGCACCGCCGGTGTCAATGTTCAACGCGCAACACCCACGGAATGGGCCACAGCTTTAACAACGGCCAATATCTCAGACACGTCGGATACATTCATTGCCGCAATCAAAGTGCTCGATGCTGCTTTGAGCACCCGCGCTCACGAAGTCAATATCGCAGGGCTCACGGCAAATACCCAATATGAGTACGAAATCGTAGCCACCGGCATCGATGGAGATCTCAGCCCCACCAAAACGGGTAACTTTAAAACACGCTTATCCGCCGATGTGCGTCCAGCGACAATCTCCAATATCAATACCAGCATAACAGACAAAAAAGTAACCATCACCTGGCGAACCAATCGCAGCAGTACCACACAATACAAAGTTTATGCACGAGATGCTTTAGGTGCACGAGGTTCTTTGGTTGCCGAAAACGAAACACCTTCTACCACCAAAGGATCGACCTCACACCGAGCCCCCCTACAAAACCTGACACCGGGTACTGAGTACGAATATGAACTCAGCACCCGCCTCATTGGAGTAGATGATCTCATAACAGAAGCTCTGATGACCGAAGCGCAGGTCACGGCCACCGAAACAGGCGTCCTCAAAACACGAGGCAATTTGCCCCCACTGAAATTTACACGATTCCAAAAAATCATCCGGGGCTCCAACAGCGCACAAATCACAGTCTATGGCAATCAGCCCATCACGGTCTTTATCGATTACGGTGTCCATACCACAGGCAGACCATCGGGTGCCTTACCCACGGGCAGTAGTTTTGATGCCGATCCTGTTTATCCCAATCGTGTTGTCTCCACACTGTCTCAAGCGATTCATACCCTCGACCTAACTGGGTTAGAGACCAAAACAAGATATCGCTATCGGGTTACTGCTTATCCACTTGAGGGCGATGCGTCTATCACAACCGACCCCCGTGGAAAAACCAACATCAGCCGAGACTTCACATTCCAAACAAAAAACGTCATTCCTGCGCCTAAGATCACACGGGGGCCCACAGTTATAGCCAGACGCAACAATGCTTGGTTTAGGGTGAGGACCAATGTGCCTACTACCATGAATTTATTTTATGGTACATCAAGCACACTTGGCACAGCCGATGAAATTCAGGTATCTAACCTTGACCAATATGGTAATGCACGGACGACAAAACGACATAGAGTCACCATTAGAGGTCTCACTGCACAAACTGCTTATAAATTTCGCATGGAATTCACAAACACCAACGGCGAAACCCTCGCCTTCCCTTCGTCAGCGACCAAAGGTGCAGCCACCAAATTCCAAGTTGCCGGTGGCGATGGCGGGTTTGGAACCAACAACGAAGTGGATACCACAAACCCACTCATCACTGGTGGGCCAACCATTGTGGCAACCACAGAAAACAGCCTGACCATTGCTTGGACAACTGATGAACCTTCAACAAGTGCCATTTCATATGGTACATTGGCAACAGCATTGGACAACCAAGCCACCGATGGTGAATCTGTAGTGGCACACCAAATCACACTTTCGGGTCTTGATATCAATACAAATTATGCCTTCCAAGTGGGTTCTACAGATATTTCTGGCAATGGTCCAGTCCAAAGCACCGTCGCTTTTGGTTCTACATTGGCCCAAGCCGATCTCACAGCACCCGCAATAACAGCAGCTCCGGCAGTGTTGTATGCCAGTGATGTCGTTGCAGAAATCAAATGGAACACAGACGAACTCAGCTTAGGTGAATTCACTTTTGGCACCGATGCCACCAATCTGGATCAAAGCCGTTCTTTAACCGAAGATGCAGTCGAACACGTGATCAGCTTAGCTGGGCTCACGGCCAACACAACCTATTATTATCAGGTTGCAATGACCGACGCCAATGGCAATGGCCCCACAAACAGTGAGGTGTTGTCTTTCCAAACAGCAGCAACAGCAGATACACAAGCACCCACGATCACAGCCGTCACAGCAACACCCCAAGAAACATCGGCCATCGTCACGTGGACAACCGACGAAATTTCTGACGGTGTTGTCAATTTTGGCACCGATGCCACGGCCTTATCTGGCAATGTGGGTGACATCGAAAGCGTAACCGCTCACCGCATCATTTTGTCCAATCTCATCGTGGGCACTGAATACACATATCAAGTCCAATCCACAGACCGAACAGGCAATGGTCCAGCAGAAAGCACAGCAGCTACCTTTACAACATTGGCAGCTGGCGCTTCAACAGGTCCCGTTGCCCCCGCCGATTTGGCTGCTCGTGCAGGTAACGGTGTTGTTCAACTCACTTGGGCAGCTCCTGCAACAGACGCCACAAGCTTGGTTGTTGAACGTGCCGAAGGCGAAGGGGAATTTGCCCCCGTCACCACCTTAGACATTGTCACAGGCTTTCTGGACAACAATGTGCAAAACGGAACAGCATATCGTTATCGACTAAGCGCAAACGGTATTCAAGGTGCAGGTGATCCATCCACAGCAACCGATGCTGCCACACCATCTGAAACCAGTGGCCCATCGGCCCCAGCACTCTTTGCCATTCAAGGTGTGCAAACCTCACCTACTTTTGTCATCAACAACAGCACACCCATTGCCGAAGGTGATGCATTATCCTATACCTTCCAACTCTCTACCCAGTCCGATTTTTCAGACGTGGTCGCAGTGCAAGCGGTTGCTTCTGGAGCTGGTCGAGGTGCAGCTGATCCAACAGGCATTACAGCTTACACAGTTGATCGTGCTTTAGACGACGGTGCGACGTATCACTATCGTATCAAAGCAAATGACGGCTTTTCAGATAGCGCATTCTTAACGGGTTCCTTCACCGTCAATGCAAGCGCACCTGCTTTCCCTGGTGATCTCAGTGGCGACCGCGCTGTTGGTTTCCCTGACTTTATCCAATTTGTCGGTTCATTCGGCAAAACATCAACACAAGATGGATTTAACGCAGACGCTGACTTCAACGGCGACGGATCTATTGGGTTTCCTGATTTCCTCTCTTTTGTCGCGGTCTTCAACAAAACCTACATCCAAGGTGATTCGGCTTCGGGCAAACCTGTCATCGCTGTCCAGTTTGACAAAGACACACAAGCACAATTCAACCTCGTTGGGCATTTTGTGCAAACCAACACAGAGCGCGAATTGGCTGTTGATGTTCAGCTCAAAGACGTAACAGACCTTAAAGGTTATGGGATTCAGGTCAACTACGATCCCACAGTGCTCGAATTTGTCACGGCCACGGATGCAGGCGAAACATTCCTCAACTCAGGCGAACGTTCAGCTGACCTCTTTGGCGTGTTAGATCACAACAAAGAAACGGGTGAACTCTACATCGCAAGTGCTGTCACACAAGGCAATGCCGTTTCAGGATCTGGCATATTGGGCACGCTCACATTCCGGCTGCTCGATCCAAATCCTCAAAATGCGGATATCAACATTGCACAAGGCATTCTCTTTAACCCTGCACACGAGGGTTTTATTGCCACAAACTTGGGAGATCGGTTCTCACTCATTCCTACTGAGTTTGCCTTAGAGCACAACTTCCCAAATCCATTCAACCCAGAAACCACATTGCGTTATGCCATTCCAGACGCCGGTCAAGTTACATTGAGTATTTACAATGTCCTGGGTCAAGAAGTTGTGCGTCTGGTCGATGCTGAGCAAATGCCTGGTTTTTATGCCATCAGTTGGAACGGTAAAAATGCTTTGGGACGCACCGTAGCAAGTGGCGTGTATCTCTATCGCATTCAAGCCGGTGGATTTAACCAAACACACAAAATGCTCTTGTTGAAGTAATTCAACACAGCAAATCATCTAAAAACCCCTCGTCGAAATGACGAGGGGTTTTTTTTATGCACTTGACAACACACCAAACATTAGGTATTACTTTTTTTACAAAAGTAATACCTCTTAATTTCCCCTGCCATCTTAATTAGGATTAAAACATGCCTCGACTCACACAAAAAAGCCAAGTTACAATCCCAAAATCAGTGCGTCAGATCTTAGATGTCTCACCTGGAGACGAGGTCGAATTCCAAGTGACGTCAGAAAACCAAATCATTCTTACAAGATCTGTTAAATCTTCCGCCTTTTCCAAATACGTCGGGCTTCTCGCGCACAAATCTGATCAATCCTCCGATCAAATCGTCGATGCACTCAGAGGCAAGACAGAATGATTACAGCCATCGACACCAATGTCTTACTCGATATCCTCATACCAAACCCTCAATTCCTTCAAAAGTCGTTAACCGCTCTCGAAACTGCTTTTGCAGAAGGTACACTGATTCTTTCCGAAACCGTTTACGCTGAATTAGCCTCACAATTTGACCATCACGACACAGTGCAAGCATTTCTAATCGACAGTCATATCCAACTACACCATGCCACACCCGACGCGCTTTACTTGGCCAGTGAGGCTTGGAAGACCTATCATACCCACCGTCCGCAACATCTAACCTGCCCAACCTGCGGCCACCAAAACCCTTTTCCCCACTGTTCAAACTGCAATCATGTCTTTTCAATGCGCCAACATATCATCAGTGATTTTCTCATTGGTGCACACGCACAAACCTTGGCAAACCGTTTACTCACCCGAGACCGTGGCTTTTATCGCACTTACTTTACCAACCTTACCCTCTTTTTCCCGCAATAATACGTCTATCTCCTTATATTTCCTTTGACTTCCGCACCTACGAGCCTTAAATTTCCGCCTGGCATTCTTTCATTTTTTTATTCTTCAAACATCCAGCAATTTTGGAACGCATATGTCCTTATTTAAATCTATCATTGCCGTCTACTTGATCTCTTTGTTTTTGACGCCATTTCAAGCATCGGCCCAAGTCTTATCGGATAACAACTCAAACCTACCAGGCATCTGGTCAGGGTCTACCGCTTGGGGTGATTATGATGCCGATGGTGACCCCGATTTACTCATCACAGGTTTAACCGGCCCAGCCGAAAATTGCGTTCCAATTGCCCGCATTTACCGCAACACAGCAGGCACGTTTACAGACATCAACGCAGATTTACCACCCATCTATTTGGGCAAGGCAGCTTGGGGGGATTACGATGGCGATGGTGATCTCGATGTAGCCATCTCAGGGTTTCAAGCAACAGGCAACAGCATCACACGCATATATCGCAATGACAACGGCATTTTTACCCTAGATACCGATCAAAATATGGTCTCTTTACGGTATTCCAATGTTGCTTGGGGAGACTATGACGCCGACGGTGATCTCGATTTATTAACATCGGGCATGACA
>JABIFK010000750.1 GCA_018650745.1 Candidatus Latescibacterota bacterium
AAACACTGCTGGTTGCGTCCCAACGCGAAGATGATCGCGTGGTCATTCATAACGCCAATGCAAGCCGCTTTACACCTCGAGAATTCTCCATCAACGACCTTCTCCCACCCTCCAAACGTGGCGATTGGCTTGCTTATATCGAAACGCTCGACCTCCCATCTCACGACTGGGAAAATTATATTCGAGCCGCCATCCTCTACTTGCAAGATCACTTCGCCAACACGCCTATCAAGGGACTTAACATTGCCGTAGCTGGCGACATCCCTATTGCAGCTGGCCTGAGTTCATCATCTTCATTGGTGGTGTCCACCCTCGAAGCAGCCCTTCATTTTAATGCGCTTGAAATACCCCACTTGGAAAAAGCTGAGTTTTGCGGCCATGCAGAGTGGTATGCCGGTACCCGAGGCGGTGCAGGTGACCACGCGGCCATGCTCTATGCCCAACAGCAAGCCATTGTACATTTGCAATTCTTCCCACTCAAAACAGAACCTGTTGCCTTGCCAGCAGGCTATCGCGTGGTTGCCTGCAATTCTTTTGTAGAACATGCCCCACCAGGCATCTTTAACGAACGCATTGCAACATACGAAGTGGGATTGATGCTGATCAAAAAGAATTTTCCGCAGCACGCCGATAAATTGGCCCATTTACGCGATCTCAACGCCCAAAACCTGGGTCTGGAGACAACAGATATTTATCGGATGCTCAAAACTCTGCCTGAGCGCATCACCCGTGATGAGATTCGAAACGCTTTGCCAGAACACCATACACAGCTCGACACCCTCTTTGCCCCCCACTCCGACCCACAAGAAGGCTACCGATTGCGCCAAGTGGTTCTCTTTGGCCTGGCAGAATGTGCGCGAGGTGCACAATGCAAAAATTTACTGCAATCAGGCAATATCAACGGATTTGGCGAACTCAAATATATATCTCACAATGGAGATCGGCAATTTAAGTACGATACCAATGGTATAGAAAGCCAAATCACCAATCGCATAACAGGCCAAGAGATTGACCATCTCATATCAGACCTCGAAAGCGATGACCCCACACGCATAGAAAATGCACAAATCTACCGCCAAACCGGAGGATATGATTGCTCGTGTGAAGCCCTCGACAAACTTGTTGATTTGGCAAGCCAAGTTGAGGGGGTTGTCGGTGCGGGGCTCACTGGAGGAGGCTTGGGGGGGTGCGTATTGGTTTTGGTAAAAGAAGAAGCAGTAAATACCCTTGTGGAAACACTTGAGCGCAAATTCTATGCGCCCCAAAATTATCAAGACGGCCTGCTCATCTGCTCAAGTGTAAGTGGGTCTGGTATCATCTAAAACAACCCACTTGACACACCATGTAGATTTAATATAGAGACATATCTTCTCTTTCCATCACCGAAAGTGACGCCATGTATCGTATTGCACTGGGAGGTCTTTATCAAGAATCCCACACATTCTCACCAGCCCCTGCCAATCGAGAACAATTTGAGGCCGGATATTTACTTTATGGTGAAGAAATCATCACCGCATTAACAGGCCTCAACCACGAAATAGGTGGTGCACTCGAAACCGCACAAGGCCACGACATCTGCCCGATTCTCTATGGTGCCACAGGTGCATCGGGTATGCCATTGAGGAAGGACATTTTCGAAACACTTTGCGCCCAGATGTGTCAACATCTGCAAGATACCCTACCAGTGGATGGGATTTTCTTAGCCATGCACGGTGCGATGGTAGCCGAACATATAGATGATGCAACAGGTCATATTTTGGATCAGATGCGGAACATCGTTGGCCCAACTATTCCAATTGTTGCAACACTAGACCTCCACGCCAATGTAACCCAAAAAATGACGACCTCTGCAAACGCGCTGATTGGCTATCATACAGCCCCCCACATTGATCAAAGCGACACCGGCACACGCGGCATGACCCTCTTGCTAAAAATGCTCCACAATGAAGCATCTCCCACAATGGCACATGTACAAATTCCCATGATCTTACCACCCGAAAATGGACAAACCACTCAAGGTCCATTTTCTGAAATCATGTCTTCGGTAAAAGCACTAGAACAAAGACCAAACGTATTGGCGGCTTCTGCTTATCCTGTTCAACCTTGGATGGATCTCCCCGAAATGGGATGCAGTGTAGTCGTCATCACCCATGACGACCTGCCGCTGGCCCAGCAAGAGGCAAAGCGCTTGGCGCACGCATTTTGGAATCAGCGCGAAGCGTTCACGCAAGACTTGCTGTCTCCCTCAGAGATCATCCAACAAGCCTTAGCAGCCCCAAAAGGACCTTATATCATATCAGACTCATCCGATTCGCCCAGTTCGGGTGCACCAGGTGACAGCACCACATTTCTCAAAGCCTGTCTTGATGCTCATCTAGAGCAAACAACACTGATCAACATACTCGACCCGAGTGCAGTACACCAAGCCCAACAAGTGGGCATAGGAAATCGCGCCAATTTTACAGTGGGCGCATCTTTGTCGAATCAGTTTTATCAACCCATTACATTCGAAGCAACGGTACAATCCTTATCCGATGGAAAGTTTCGCAACAAAGGCCCGGGTTTTAGAGGGTTTGAATTTAACATGGGTCTCACGGCAGTTCTGGCTCACAAAGGTATTCGCCTCGTGGTAATGAGCCAACCCGTTATTCAATGGGACCCAGAACTGTATCGTAGCCAAGGCTTGGACCCTGCAACATCAACACTTTCC
>JABIFK010000752.1 GCA_018650745.1 Candidatus Latescibacterota bacterium
GGTTGCCCCCTTTATCGACCCGATAATGATCGTGCATGTGCTGAGGCCCGTCTATGGACACACCCACCAAAAATTGATTCTTGGCCAAAAATGCGCCCCATTCATCATCCAACAACACGCCATTTGTTTGAAACGCATTCGTGATCGTTTTGCCATTCGCGTATTCTGCCTGGAGTGCGACGGCTTTTTGAAAAAAATCAATACCCATCAAAGTGGGCTCACCGCCTTGCCAAGCAAAATTCACTTCCGGCACATCTTGTGCTTCAATGTATTGCTTAACATACAGCTCAAGGGTTTCCTCATCCATCTTCCATTGTTTGCCTTTTTCTGGATACAGTTTCTCTTTCTCCAGATAAAAGCAATATTTACAGTCAATATTACAAACAGCACCCGAAGGTTTTGCCATTACGTGTACAGACCGAGGTGCACCTGCTGTCTCAGTTCCAGCCATAAATCAACTCCTCAGCATAATACAATTACATAAAAACTGACAAACGACCCAAATATTATAGCGCATAAACCTTTTCCAAACAATGATTTTATCCACACTGACACAAACGACAACCATACCCAACAAAGCAGTCTATCTCGGGTCTTATTTTTTTTCCAACAGCACAACAACTTCAACATGCGGCGTTTGCGGAAACATATCCACGGGTTGCACTGCCTTTACTCGGTACCCCCCGCGATTCAACAAAACCAGATCCCTCGCCAGCGTTTCCGCATTGCAAGAAATATAGACAATACGGTTGGGTTTTGCGGCGCACATCGCAGCAATCACGGTTTTCTCCACACCTGCTCGTGGCGGGTTAACTGTGATCACATCTAGATGGTTATTGCCTGCAATGTATTGCGGCAATATGTTGGCAACATCTCCCCAAAGAAACTCACAATTTTCAATTTCATTGCTCTGAGCATTTGCGTTGGCATCTTCCACGGCTGCCTCAACAACCTCAATGCCCACAACGTCGCCTGCCCGTTGGGCCAAAAGCAAAGACAAACTGCCCGTACCACAATACAGATCGATCACCCGATCCGTTACACACAGCCCAGCAAAACCCAAAGCAACTTCGTATAATTTTTCTGCTTGGGCTGTGTTCACCTGCAAAAACGAAGTGGGTGAGACGCGTATGTTTACACCCAAAAACTGCTCAACAATCCAAGCCTGCCCAGCCAATACCATTTGAGACTCTGGCACAGCATTCTTCGAGCGCTTGTTGTTAATACTCAGAACCACACCTTTGATGTGTGGTTCTTCTCGTATCAAATCCTCGGCAATAGGGACCAATACGTCGGCACACGCCTTGGCAGCAACAAAATGCACCAGCATGTCTTCAGATACAGCACTTTGCCGAATCACCAAAGACCGTAAGAGACCCCGACGACTGCCGGGGTGATAAAAAGACAAACCCGCCAGACCGACAGCAGCTCGAACTTTTGCCAATACACCATCTGCTGAATCTGTCTGTAAAGCGCAGGCGTTCACAGAAAAAACGGGTGGAATACGACCACGCTCTGGGCGTTTTTTACCGCCCGATATTTTGATTTCTGATTCAAAAAAGCCCAACGCGGGCTCTTCCCCAAAGCCGAAAGTAAAATCACTTTTATTTCGGTAAAAAAAGGGATCGTCACTTCCCAAAACGGGTGCAATACTCCCCGTATCTAAGCGGGCGTTTGCAAAGCAAGTTTTGACAATTTCCTGCTTCATCAAAAGTTGGTGATTGTACGGCACGTGTTGCCATAAACACCCCCCGCACACCTCAAAATGCTTACAAAGCGGTTCTACGGTTTCAACTGCACGGCTCAATACCTCCTCAACAGCAGCTTCTACACCTCCGCGAACGTGTCTAAAGTGCCCCACGCGTAAATGGTCACCCAACAACCCTCCCCAAATTTGCACCCGATCTCGGCCTTTACCAGAAACAGCCCACCCGAGTGGGGCAATTCCTTCAATATGCGCAAGTGTGGAAATTTTACGGTTAGAACGTTCTCTTTGTCTTTTTCTCATGGGCTGTTGTTTCTTTAAAAGACTCTGATTGCGTTTTTATGTGCGACCAAAGCCACGACTAAAGCTTGTGTATACACTCTGCATTGTGTATGTTATTTTTCGAAGAAAAATAACATATCAAAAAAGCAAAGAAGTAAGGAGAATGGCATGAAACATCACATTTTGCTCGTAGACGATGAGCGAGATGTGCTTCTAGTACTTGAAGACCTATTTACAAGTCGTGGCTACCATGTAACCACTGCGTCTGACGGCACCGAAGCACTTGAAAGCTTAAAAAATGAATCTCCA
>JABIFK010000753.1 GCA_018650745.1 Candidatus Latescibacterota bacterium
GGAAACCTTCAATGGCCCAGTGGCGTGCGTGGTAACCCAAGCCGGTGAGGGTCGAGACGAGAACGCTGGCGTACGACATACAGTGGCCTTTTACTGCGGGTTGATCGCCTTCTTGGAGGATGACTTGGTCGAGCGTCCAGGGATAAGCCTCTGACCACATGTTGTGGCGTGTGTTGGGGAGTTGGGCAATGTAATGGTTGAGCGCGACGAGGCGTTCGAGGTCGGTTTTTTTATTGGCGATGAGGTCGCGTAAGTTGTGGGTTTCGATAAAGGATTGAATGGTGGGTTCGTCTTGGTGTTCGTAATCGAATGAATAAGATGAGGTGACGAGGGCTTCGTTGTGTTGTTGTGTGATTTTGAGAGGGCGTTCAAATGGGGTGTTTTTTACGTGGGCTTGAACGGTGACGTCTGTGACTTTGGGAGAAAGGGATGGATCGGTGGTGGTAAAGATGTATTTGAGTTTGAGGTATCGGCCAGATGGAGAGGTGAGTGTGTGGTTGAGGTCGATGGGGCGCCAGTCGGTCCAATCTGTTTCGGTGAAATATGAATCGCCCGTTTTGGCAAAGAGTTGGAGGCTTGTACCTTTGGGGATTTTGGCATTTGTTTGGATGACCCACTGGCGGATTGTATACGCATCGACAATGTCTTGATCTGTGGGTGCAATGGGATCGGTAATAATGATGCCCTGAGTGGATACATCTGTGTTGCGCAGATCGAGAACGACTTGATTGTTTTGAACGCCCACGTGTTGGGCAATGAAGGCATTGTAGAGGATGGATGCATTGAGCACGATGGTTGATAAGGACATAGTGAGTTGACCTTTTAAATTTTGATTGGGGAAATTTACCAAAGTGTGTAACCACCATCCACAACAAGGTCGTGTCCTGTGATATAGGACGCAGCATCTGAGGCGAGGAAAACGACGGCACCTTGTAAGTCTGAGGGCTCACCGTTGCGGCCCATAGGTGTATTGGATATCCATTGGGCCTTTTCTTCTTCGGTACAGTTTTCGGTCATGGGTGTGAGCATATGACCTGGGCTGATGCTGTTGACACGCACCCCTCTGTTGGCCCATTCGGCAGCACAAGAGCGGGTGAGCTGTAATGCGCCACCTTTGGAGGCGTTGTAGTGTGCGTGCAGTTGGGGGCGGTTGGCAATTTGGCCAGACATGGAGACGAGGTTGATGATGCTGCCCGACTTTTGGTTGAGCATGGTCTGCCCTTCTGCTCGACTGCATAAATAAACGGCTTTGAGATTGACATTGAGTACGGCATCCCATTCTTCGTCGGGTATGTTTTCAGCTGGGCTGCGAATGGCAATGCCTGCGTTGTTGACTGCGATATCCAATGTGCCCCATTTGGACGTGACCTGATCTACCATATGATTGACCTGATCGGTTTGCGTGACGTCGGTTTCTATAGCGATGGATTCGACGCCGAGGGCGCTGATTTCTTGAGCGGTTTGTTTGGCTGTGTCGCCATTGCGATCAACCACGGCGACATTGGCCCCTGCTTCGGCCAAAGCAAATGCCAAAGATCGGCCAATGCCTTGGCCGGCTCCTGTGACAAGAGCATTGCGTTTGAGAAGCGAAAAACGGTTGAGTATGCTCATGGGTGTTCCTTTTAGACAAGCGGTCGTTGAAGCTTGTGATTAGATGTCTAGATAATCTCTAAAGTTTGCCAAACGATGGAAGGTCATGTAATTGGCATTGTGAAAGTTGTGGGCATTGTTGATTGCTGTGCGCGATAAAAAGAGGATGTCATCGCCATCAAAAATCCAATCGACATATTGGAATCCTACCTTTTCAATGCCTTCTTTCCAACCGTTGTCTTGAAAGTTGAGCACGTCGCGTACAATTTCCCAATCATCCAAATTCTTAGAGCGTGTCAATGTCAGACAATTGCGCTGTTTAAGCACTGCCTTTTGCGTAACCCGACAGACCAATGCATAATAATATCCACTGATGGCATCATAGTTTATGGTGAACTTCGAAAAGTTACCGTGAAATTGAATCAACCTATCATATGCAGGTGCTTTTTCAGGATGTTCATCATCAATGCTGAGCACGATGGCGCGTCCATAATTTGGGTCGCAATGCTCAATCTGATAACGCAGAACATTGACGAGGGTGTCTTCTGGCGTGATGACAATATTGCCTTCGAGATATCCTCTGGCATCTCCTTCACAGACACCGTCCCAGTCATTTGAATAACGTAAAAAATCTGAAACCGTCCAGTTTTTACTGACCATCAAATCGTCATCTACGGCAATAGAGGCAAACCCCGCATCGTGATAAGTCGACAAAGACCAAGCGCCGTATTCAAAGGCTGTCCAGAGACGGCCTTTGAATTCAACAACTGGCATCGGTGCTTTGTGCGGCCCACCCACATCTCGATTGGCACCTTTGCACATCAAGGTCGGCTTGCTCCATGTAAGACCTTCATCGGTTGATTTAAAGATGTTTAAGTCGCCATATTCACCATCCATACCAAAGGCATATAGCGCACCTTGGTGAAAAAATAACTTGGTCCAGAAACACGGGAAAATTTCTGATTGAAAAGACCAAGTTACTCCATCGTCTTTAGATATGAACACATGTGTTAAGTTCTGTGCTGCCCCTCCCCAATAAATATCGTGGGATGCCAGCAAATGCCCATTTGGCAACCGAAGCAGTGATGGGCTGGCC
>JABIFK010000589.1 GCA_018650745.1 Candidatus Latescibacterota bacterium
ATGGGCTCGTCGATTGAGAATGTGGGCTTGTGTCACAGTGTTCAAGGTACGACAAAGAAAATTGCAACGGGCATTGGTGAGGCGTATGAAGACATCAGTTATTTGGTGGCGGGCATTAATCATCAGGCGTGGATTTTGAAATTTAAGAAAGATGGACAAGATTTGTATCCGCGTATTTTTGAAGCCGTGGATTCACACGAGAGCTTTAAAGAAGACCGGGTGCGTGTGGAGATGATGAAACAGTTTGGGTATTTTGTGACAGAGAGTACGCGGCACAATGCCGAATATTTGCCTTACTTTCTGCGCACACCTGAATTGCGCAAACACTACGGTGTGCCAGACCGTGAACCCGTGGGTATGGAAATGCCTGAGCGCAGACGCCGTGCGTGGATGAAAGATTCGGGTGTGGATACCGATGAGACAGCAGAGGTGCCCAAGATGGCACAGTCGCACGAATACGCTTCAGCGATTATTGAGGCCAAATTAACGGGTGTGCCGTTTTTATTTAATGGCAATGTGATGAACAAGGGTATGATTACCAATTTGCCACAAGAATGTTGTGTTGAAGTGCCTATTGTGGTGGACCGAGAAGGATTGCATCCGTGTTATGTGGGTGATTTGCCACCTCAGTGTGCAGCATTGAATATGACCAATGTTGCGGTTCAGGAACTGGCCGTGAAAGCGGCTTTGGAACGCGACAAAGAAGCGGCTTTTCATGCGTGTGCATTAGATCCGATGACGGCTGCAATGGTGTCGTTGCCCGATATTCGGAAGATGTTTAACGAGTTGTGGGACGCCGAGGGTGATTTGTTGTCGTATTTTGATGAATAGGGTATGTATTTAGATGTTAGAGACTGATCTGGTGACAATTGAAATATGCTTGTTATGTCATCTCTTTTATAGCGGGCAAGGTGTGTTGTCTACTTGAGAAAGTTTGGGTGAGGAAAGGTGTTATGACATTTGATATACGACGCATCTGTTTGATGGTTTTTTTAGCCACCATTTTTTGCACGCAAGTGCATTCAGAAGAGGCTGGTATGGAAAATCAATACGATGTTCCAAGAGTGGTTTTTCAGAAAGATCGTAAACATCCGGTTTTGGCGTGTACACCAGAGGAACTTAATCGGTTTCAGAAAACTTATGGCAGTGCTGGGGAAGAAGGAGACTACCTTGCAAAGCAGAAAAAACGTGTTGATACGTGGATGGAAAAATCTGTGGTATTTCCTTCGCGGGGTAAAGCACATAATCAGTGGTACCAGTGTGATGATTGCCAGATTGGATTGAAGACATTAGATGAGACACATCACAAGTGCCCAAAGTGTGAGAAGGTTTATACGGGTGCGCCATATGACGATGTTATTTATGGCCGCATTACGGGCCAGCATTTTCGAACGGCACTTTATGCGGGATGGATGTATCAGTTTACAGGTGAGAAACAGTATGCAGAATATACGGCGAAAATTCTATTGGGATATGCCGCACGTTATTTAACGTACCCTTATCACGACAACCAGAATCGGGTGGGCGATAAGGCCAGCCGAAGTGGGGGTCGGTTGACTGAGCAGACATTGAGTGAAGCATCTACGATGGTGAATTCGATTGCGCCGTGTTATGATTTGATTCACGATTCGGGTGTGCTTTCACCTGAAGAGCATGAAGTGATTCGAAATCAGTTGTTTGTGCCCATGTTGAAAAATATTGATAAAAATAAACGTGGAAAGAGCAATTGGCAAAGTTGGCACAATGCAGCGATGCTCAGTGGCGGGGCTGTAATTGGAGATGCTGATTGGGTGAATAAAGCGGTCCATCAGGAAAAGCATGGATTCCTTTTTCAGATGGATGTCTCTGTCAGTGGTGATGGTTTTTGGTATGAAAACAGTTGGGGATATCATTTCTATACGTTGGCGGCCCAAGTTGGACTTAGCGAAGGAGCACGGAGGTTGGGCATCGATCTATGGCATCATCCCGCAATGAAGAAGATGTGCACGATTCCGGCATATTATACGATGCCTGATGGGAAGTTGCCTGGGTTCAACGATTCTCATGCCAGACGGCCATCGGCTAAAGTACTCGAAGCTGCTTATGCGGTTTATCAAGACCCTGTCATTCTTTCGCTCTTAGAACCAGAAATATCTTTTGAGACGATTTCGAGTGGCCGTGATGTGCACCGCAGTACCGAGTCTGTTCAACTTAAAAGTCAGCTTTTTGCTGCAACAGGACATGCCATTCTTCGAACGGATGGTGCGGGAAAATTTGCAGCGATTTTAGATTTTGCATCTCACGGTGGCGGGCATGGTCATTACGATGCACTGGGATTTC
>JABIFK010000658.1 GCA_018650745.1 Candidatus Latescibacterota bacterium
ACCACATTTTGCGCATCAATCCAGGGCCCAGCCGTTTCACCATCGGTTAAACGCGCGCGCCAAAAATAAGTGCCTGCCACCAACCCAACGGGTTGCCAAAACACCAACCCATTTGTGCCAGTCAACAAACCCGAGCGCTGAACATCTTCCCCATCAAATTGAGGTGACGCACTCAGTTCAAACTCACCCAATAAATCGCCGCCACCCGTACCAGAACGCACCCCAAAACGCGCACGACTCTCCGACACGGTTTGGCTGTTATGCGGCAACGTGGGAATTGCACTTAATGCACCAAACACTTCCACGTCCACCGAAGCCAAATTATTGCTCTCATCTTCTTCAGATACGACATGATTAGGATCAACCACAGCCTCCAATACGTGCCGACCTGCTCGGTTCTCCAGGTGCCACAACACAGCAAAGCTATCGGTCTGCGTAAATGTTGGCAGTGCTGCAAAAAACAAAGTATCTGTTTGCCCCGTATCCAAATTGCGATCCACCACAGCCACCTCAGCTGTGCCCAAGTGTCGCACGCCCCAATTTTCCACAACAACTTGTACACGCACCGAATCACCCGTTGTCAAATCACCCAAACGATCCAAGCGCAACCCATTTTCTTCTATCACAAAATCGGGGTCTTTAGGCAATGCCAATGCTTGAGCAGGGTCTCCGATCAAATTCATCATCACAACCCCCCCTTCAAACACAGGAAATTGTGCCAATACATCCATCTTGGCCAAGGACAATATTTGCCCCAATTCAAGCACACCACCATCAAACGCACGATCAAACATCGAAATATTAATTGCGTTGTTAATCCCAATAAAAGCCAACGACGACGCCGAAATATATCCAATGGCCCCTCCATCGGGTTTGTTGGTCATTTCTTCTGCCAAACAAATAATGCGCGGGTCCCAATAGAGCCCGTTCAAACACGACATCCCAATAAACAAAGGCAACCGCACACCATTTTTAATCTGGCTCATATAATTGAAACCAGCCTGTTGAAAAGTACCTGCAATAAACCGCGACATCGATGCCGCACTGCCGTGTCCCATAAAATTCACAACAAGGCGACCTTCATTAATTTGCCGAATCACTTCCTGAGACGATTCGTTGGGCTCAGGTGTTGTATTCTCATCGTGATAAATCTTAAAGGTTTCCAAACCAATCTCTTCTGCCAATGTGCCCAAGGAATCACTCGGCTCAGTAAATAGCGTAGGCAACAAATCATCCCAATTGGCCATCAACAACATCCGGTCTCGCCAACGCCCCGATTCTGCATTGTCATAATCAATCACACGTTGCACAGCCAAATTGGCTTGTGATACATAATTGATCGAAAAGCGACCCACAAAAACATCCATAAACAAGTCGTCATCAACACGCCCATAGTATTCATCAGTAAATGCCTGACCGCGCCGAACGGCAGATTGAAAAGGCAAACTCGGTACAAAATTTTGCCGCCCCAAACGAGCCAAATCAAACAAATCACGATAGTCAAAATTAAACCGCCCAAACAACAACACATACACCGGTCGCTCAGTCCATTGGGCAAATGAGTTTTGGACAAAAGATCGAATGGCTTCCGCGTCTAAATGCCCAAATGAAAACTCATCGTAAATATCGGCCACATCCACCACCATAGACGACAGCCCCAAACTCTGGCGATGATCTGCCAAACGTTGGGCGGCATCACGAAATTCAGCAGGTGTCACAATCACGTAAGCTGCACCGGCCTGTTGGCTACGCAAGTTGGAAGGCTCATCCACAGTTGCAGCAGAAGGTGCCCGAATAGACGTTTCATCTATGGCAACAAAACGTCCTTGGCTTTGTGTTTCAAATTGCACACCAAAAGCATTGCCATTTGCTTGTGCAACACCGTTTATTTTTTGTGCTGCATCAAGATTTAGAATACGTATCGCTTCTGAAGCAAAACCATCAACAGACACTTGGCGCTCGGCATCTAACTCAAACTGCAACACACCACGCACAGCTTCAAATCGACGCGGATAAGATACGGTGACCCAATTGAAAAACACATGATCCACATACGGAACAGGTTCAAAGGGGAAGGATGGATCTCCAGGAGACTCTAAAATCACACGAACGGTATCAGACAAAACCGACGCCGGAACACTACCTTCTGCAATATGATCACTTTGCCCATCCCATCGATCCTCAGATACAATTGGTCCATCTTCAAGGCGCACAATCGAATAATGGTCGGGGTCTATTGAATCTGACTTTGTCAAAGAATGCATACCCAATCGTATTTGTGCAGTATCATTCTCATTTGTAACAACCCCAGGTAAAACAACAGGCATCACCAAAGAAGCAAACCCCGCATCCGGCCGGGACGGCGACCCTGTTCGTTGCCAAAACCAGTGATCACGATTGACATCTTCGGCAAAACCCAAGGCTTCATAGGTCGAATCAATTTCAACATGCGTTGTAGAGATAAAAGAAGTGACGGAGGCATAACCATTCTGTAAGGATGCATCCACCTCATCATACCGCGCGCCCGTTCCCCCATCTACAGTCAACCAATAGACGCGTGTACGACCAAATCCATTTTCAAAATCTCGGTCCGGCGCACGGCGATACGCTCCCCAAAAAAACACGCCATCTCCTGCATCCAACTGACCATCGCCACCATCTTCTACCAACAAGGGAATCTCTTTGCCATCCACATACACCTTCAACCGTTCCAAATCACCCGCACCCAACACAATGTTCGACTCTGCAAACCAATTGGCATCGAGCCGATATAAACCATCTTCAACAATGCCAATTTTATAATACTCTGCCAACGGGTTATACCATTCTAATGCCTGCTTGTAAACAGGTCGGGCGGGTTGCCCACGCCACGCGCGCGCTTGTTTTGCGTTAAGCAATCCTTTTTCATACAAAGCCTCAAATCCACCCCCAGAGTTTTTCAGTGAGGGTCGAATAACCTGCCGATTGGCACCTTGTACAAATTGCACCCTTACTCGCAACCGACGCGCAACACGCAATACACGCCGAACAGGGTTGTATTGAACAGGGCGCAAAGAAAGTACAGCAACCTGTTGATCACGCATCACTCCCTGATTCAAAATAACAGCCTCATCACCCGGATAAAATGCATCTCGCGAATACAATGGCACATCTTTTTCGTAAACAGCCCGAGAAAGTGGATAATCTTCGGAACCCAACCACTGGGTATCTGCCACGGGCATCAAATCGACATCCGCAATCTCTTCATAATCAGCATCAATCACCGTCACACGTACTTGTGCACCAAAAGGCACACCCAATACGGTACCCCGAGTCGGAACCGCAGGCGCTCCCGGTTCATACCAGTGAACCCAACCCGGTACCTCAACACGATCCCAAGATTGCCCCTTTATCACGACCGATTGGCGCTGTAAATCAGACACCGTCACCTCAACCACCACAGCATTGGACTCCGTGGTCAGCATTTGAATTTCACTTGCTTGCATGTTTCCAAGCATCAAACCGCTTAAAACCATCATCAAAAAAATTCGCATAAACAAAGACTTTCTCTTTTGCACATTTAAGCACTCAAAAATGTTTTAGACCTATGCCATCAAAAAAAACAACCCGATCATCCTGTTGCACATCAATGTCCACAGACAAAATGTATCGCGACAAAACACGCACCGTCCCCCAGTCTCGATCCAGTTCAAACGGAGGATTTAAAGCCTGGCCATTATGAAAAGAAAAATACCCGCCATCCACCATCACCAATCGAAACAAATTGCCATCTCTTTCAACCTTGCACGTCGTGCTTTGCCCCATAAGCCAAATATGATTCACCATCACAACATCTGCCAAAACAGGCTCTTTTGAGCGCATTAACAATGCATTTTCCAGTGCAAAAGCAAACAAAGGTTTACCACTCAAGCTATGTTCAGGTGTCAAAGCAGATGGCGTATTCAAAACAAAAAGACGACCATCAGTATTTTGAGCATAAGGCAAAACCTCAGCAACAAACGTCTCACTCAATTGCGACGTCTCGCGCCACAAGAAACCTTCACGGACCAACACACCTGCATAATACAACAATAAAATAGCAAATAGAAATGAGAAAAACCGCTGAGAGCGACTCAGCCAAACATCAGCAACAAGCAAACAAAAAAATGCGGAAGGGATATACAAATACCAATTGTGTAAATGCCCCAATACCGGTACAAGACTCAGAACGCATAATACAGTCAGTCCAAAAGGCAAAAACCGTTGCAACACACCATGCTCGCGATACCTAAAGAAAAACAAAATACCCGTCGCCGCCAAAACCACACCACCAAACCACCTTAAATCTGTCATCCCAAATTTGGCAAATGATTTTACCAAATCAATACCCCAACGCCAAATTGAAAATTGAATGCTGGATGTTCCAACAAATATGCCCCCTAATACCAACCAGCGCACAGCAAAATACATCAGCATGATCACACCAACCAACCCAACACCCCATATTGCATTTCGTGACGTTAACCTATTGCGATACCCAGCCAAAATCAGCAACAAACCGGGCAATGACAATGCCATCTCTTTCGACAAAAAAGCCAAACCCGCACAAATTACCAGCAAAACCAACTTCCATACTGCCCACGCATCCAATAACATCAAAAAAACAATTAGGCTCCCCAAATAAAACAATGCACAAATAGTATCCGTTCTACCGACAATCCAAAACACAGAATCTGTATGAATGGGTAATACCAAAAATAGGGCACTCCCACCAACACAAACCCACTGCACCAACCCCAACTGCCTACCCAAAACAAAAACCAACCCGGCACACATCACATGAATCAACACATTCAACACGTGATAACCTGCCGGGTCAAATCCACCCAATAAATAATTGAAATAAAAAGTCAATACCACCACAGGGCGATAATATCCACCTTCTCCCACGAGACCTTCCCACCCCGTTGTCAAAGCAAAATAAATCCCCTTGCTGGCAAGCTTCAAATGCCCCCAATCATCATCTAACAAAGAAATATCAGCTGCCAAATAAGACAAACCAATAACAGCACCACTCATCAAAAACAGAAAGCCAAATCGATTCACCCCACACTCACTTGCCAAAGTTTAAGAAAGATTAAAAAAAGCCGGCGAGGGATGGGCTTCACCCCTCCAACACGCCGGCTATAAGAAATAAACTTCAGATCAACTTTCCAGATACAACGTTTACACCACATCGTTACATTTTAAGATTCATAATACTCAATGATACGTCGAAGCGTTTGATCCAAACTCAGCGAGGGTTCATACCCCACAACACGCGTAATTTTTGTCAAGTCTGGCACCCGATAGTTGAGGTCTTCATAAGACCCCTTTGCAAAAGCTTTATCATAAGGAACAAATTCAATGGGAGAATCGCTTTCCGTCAGTGTCTTAACTTTTTCTGCCAACGTTTTAATTGCGATCTCATTGGTTTCGCTATTCCCACCCAAATTAAAAATTTCACCAGGCGTATCATCGTGTGCCATAAGCGCAAGTAAACCATCAATGGCATCATCGATGTCTGTAAAACACCGCCGCTGTTCACCATCATTGTAAACTGTAATGGGGTGTCCCAACAAGGCTTGTTTGACAAAGCGCGGTACCACCATCCCATATTCGGCACTCTGTCGTGGCCCAATGACATTGAAAAAGCGCACAATAACCACAGGTAGCTTTTTCTCGCGCCAATACGCCAAACCCAACATCTCATCTACAGCTTTAGAGGTCGAATAAATCCATCGGGTTACCGTCGTGGGGCCAAGCAAACGATCATCATCTTCACTAAATAAAGCCTTGCCATTCTTCTTACCAGCAACCTCCGACGTAGAAGCCAAAAGCACACGCTTTTTGTCTTTGTTCGCCATTTCCAAAATAAGTTCAGTGCCACGAATATTGGTGGTTAAAGACTGTAAGGGGTTGTTAATGACATAATTCACACCCACAGCCGCCGCCAAATGATAAATGATATCACACCAATCAATCAAAGGCTTGAGCGTTTCGGGGTCTAAAACTGTCCCCACCTTCATATGAAAATTTGGATTGTCTTCCAAATGGCGCACATTGTCCAAATCACCCGTAGACAAATCGTCTAAAACATAAACCTCATCACCTTGTTTGAGCAAACGCTCAGCCAAGTAAGATCCAATAAAGCCCGCACCACCCGTAATCAAAACCTTCATATAAACACCCTTCCAAGCAGCAGGCCCATTGACCTACCCCAGCTATAAACCTTGCTCAATTCAAATTGCATCAAAGCCTATTTCAGACCTGAACAAAAGATTGTAAAGTTTCAATTAAACGTTGACTGCTTTGTTGTAGTGAAAAATCCTGCTCCATTTTTTTGCGCCCAGCCTGTCCCATTTGTCGGCGCAAACCAACATCTTCAATCAAACACGACAAATACTGCACCCACTCATCCGACGTCTCGGCTAAAAAACCATTTTGACCGTCATCGACCAGTTCGCAATTAATCTCCACAGGACTGGCCACCACCGGCAACCCCATTGCCATATACTGAAGGAGTTTATACCCTCCTTTACCCCGCGTAAAATCATCATTGGGCAATGGCATCAAACCAATATCAAACTGTCGCAAACATTCAACTTCGGTGCCTAAATCCCACGCAAAATTGACGACAGGCAAACCATCAAAATCAAAATGAGATGCACCAATCAAACACAACTTCACATTGGGATAACGTTGCCCAAGTTCGGCAAGGGGTTTTCGAATCAACTCCAAATAACGCGTCGTGGTTGGGCTTCCTATCCATCCTAAAACCAAGTCATCCTTCGACACATGATTACCGGGTGTATAACGCATCGTGTCAATTGGCCCAGTAATACGCACAACTTGCGAACAAAGCTGCTGTGCATATTCTGCCGTATAAGCATTCTCGACCACAGCACAGTGCGTCGCCTGTAACATTGCCGGCAAACCCCGCTGCCTCCGACGATAACGTATTTTGTTCAACCACCCCGTTCCAACCGTTTCCAACGTAAAAATAGCATCGTCAAAATCAAACAACACCTTATGCCGGTGCCTACGCAAAAGCGTTGAAATAGGCGATGGGAACAGCACTTTCTGGATAAACAAAGCATCATACCGCTTTGCCTGCCAAATACAATAAAGTCCAATATACCAAGTGCGAAACCAAGCCACACAATAATACAACAAACGATTGAGCAAACCACCCGCATTTAAGCGAAGCACCCAAGCATCTGGTGCAACGACAAAAACCTTTGAATGGATGCCTGCTTTGCGCAACAATGGCAAATAATCAAAAACCCGTGTTCGGCTGCTGGCAGCCTGAGAACCATATTGTGCCACAAAAAGGACATGCATAAGTCGTTGCAAACCTGTCAAATATAAACAGTGGGTATTAGAAAATCAAGCCCTTAGGCGCAAAAGCACCAATAAGCATCTTATACACAAATATGGGTATAAGCAACACAAATATATGACTTTACCTTATAAAGCAACTGTAATGACATCAATCTATTTCATCCCAAAATCACGTAATACAGCCAACAAAGCCCCACGAAGCCAAATATCTTGCCAATCGACCAGAAGATGAAATAAAACCACACATCCACATATGCGCATCGCCTTTTGTATACCCCACAAATTTATCAAGTATCGGAAACCTGCACCAACAAAAACCAAAAAAACCGCCTCTAAGGGCAACCGAAAACGGGCCGCACCATATAACAAACACGAAAACACAACGACAGACAACCCCATAAACAGTAATAAAAATAAATAATTACCCTTAAAACCAGAATGCCAAAGACCAACAATACCCACCGGCAAAACCAACATCCACCAAAAATTATAATCAGGCCTAAAAAAGTACCACAATCTGATAAAACGCTCAATGACCAATCTAAAATAAGTGCTCGGATGTGTAACGACAAATGTCATGCCCTGCCGCCACCAATATCTGTCTCGGTCCAACTCCGAAGGCATATTCTCCAGAAATGGGCGACTTACGTCCCATCCAACCTCTTTTTTCCAATCCGGATTCAATGCATTGCTACGCGCCACAATAAACCCACCTTGGGTTGACAAAATAGGCCATGTATGATGCACATAATAATTGCGTACAGTCCAAGGTAATACCACCACCACAGCCACAACACATACCCCCAAAACTCTGCGCCAATTTTCCTGCCGAATCCATGCAAATATCACCCAGGCCACCAACAGCAAAGCCCCAACAGGGCGCGTCAAAATGGCAAAACCAATGGCCACCCCACCCAGTATCCAAGCCCAACCTTGGGGTTTATTTAATAAACCATAAATCCCCAACACAATCCAAAAGACAAACCACGTCTCTGTCATCACTTCATTTGAAATGACAACCAACGGTCCATAAAAAATCACCAAACCACCACACACAGGGGCAATCTTCATAGAAAACTGTTTTGCAATGCCAACAACAAGAATAGCAGTCAACGCCCCAATAATACATTGAACAACACGCACAACCCATTGTTCAGGCCCAAAAGCGCTATAAATGGCTGCTAAAAAAAAAGGATAAAAAGGTGCCCGCCACGACCACAACTCAAATCCATACCACCACTCAGAAACAACAAAACCACGCCCAACAAGTAGGTTATGTGCAATTTCTTCATATTCTGGTGTATCTTGCGGGTCGCCATCGTACCCTTGTAGAATTACCAAAAGTCGCACAACCAAAGCCAAGCCAAACACCCACCAAGCGTTAACAAACAAAGGTTCTATTTTTTCAAGTGCTTTCGCAAACACATTCTATCCCTTGGCTTATGGCATTGCTTGAGTGTTACCTTTTTTTGCGAGCAATCATTAAAAAATTCCAGGCGTCACTCTCAACCCGATGTATCCGATCTAACAATAAAGCCCCCAATTGAACCATCAAAAACAATACGCGTATCAAGGGTTTTAATATGCCGCGTTCGAACCGAGCCAAATAATAGCAAAACCGCGCACCTGCAGTCACCCAAAACCCAGCCAAAGCTTTTATTTCAAGGACTTCTAAACCAGCTTTTTCTGCTAAATGTCTCAACCCATATGGCGTATATCTAAAATAGTCGTGTGGCACTTCGTGAAGTTCCCAAATATGAGGTGCCGTCAATATCAAGTGGGCATCAACGCGCATGACACGTGCAACTTCTACCAAAGCTTGCTGAGGTTCTGGAACGTGTTCCAAAACTTGATTGCTTAAAATGGTGTCAAAAGCATCCGCTCTAAAAGGAAGTGCCAGTGCGTCTCCCCACACGTTTGCATTTGCATATCGATTTCGATCGTGTTCCAAACCGAAAGAATGCGATACTTGGCTTTCAAATATTTTTTCATACGGTCGATTCCCACACCCCACATCTAAGAGTTGGCCGTTTGCATATCCAACAACATCTACCATTGTTTGCCGCATAAGCCGGTGAATCAACCAATTCTTCTCTAACAAACCCGCCAACCGTCCATCCACACCATCACCTTCCATATCAACACGCGCCAAACATGCACTGATAATCAACGCACCCAACAGCCCGATCAACAAACCCAACCACCACACAATGACGCCCATCGCAACAGCATATCCCAATCCCGCCAACACAATACCCACCGTCCAAATCATACCCACAGCCAAAGGTACAGAACGCCCCCATTGTTCCAATCGATGTGCCACATGATCATGGCTTGCAACTGAAATAGATCGACCTTTTGCAAAACGCATCACACTAATAAACGCAGCTTCGAATGTTGGCAATCCCACAATAATAAATGCACCAACGCCACCAGAAACGCCCTGATCATTTGAGAGAGAAACTGCCGCAACACTCAATAAAAAACCAAACATCAAAGCACCGGCATCACCCATGTATAATCGCGCAGGATAAACACTGTGAATCAAAAAACCAAGCAATACCCCAACCATAAAAAGCAACCAATCCCCCCCCCCAATCCCCCACAGACCCAAAGCAGCAATAAGCGCCCCTCCAGCAGACAAACCATCTTCCATATCAAATACATTAAGTGAATGACACAGCCAAACCATCCACCCCATAGTCAACAAAGCATCTACCCAAACATATTCCGTCACGTCCAAACGAATGCCACATGCCACAGCAGCCCCCACGCAAAGCAGCGTGAGCCCTAATTTCACCTTAGGCGAAAGAGGACGACTGTCATCTATGAACCCCACCCAGAACAAAGCCGTGGCAACTTCAATAAGACCGGTAGGTGATTTTACCGAAAACAAAAAGGACGCACAAAAAAGGGCGGCCAGCATTGCTGGACCGCCATAGGTAGATATAGGTGCATTGGGCTTGCCAAATGTATCCGTACGCTTAGCAACCCCTCGTGCAACTGCCGAAAAAACTGCCGAAAAAACTGCCGTTGCCAAAACCAAATTTAAAAAAATCAAAACGCAGCAGAACCGTTGGGTTGAAAACCCGTTACTGCACCAATCACCTGCTGCACATTGTCTTCCGTCATGCTCGGAAACAAAGGCAATGTCACCAATTGAGGCCACACAGAATCGGTCACGGGCAATTCTCGGCGATAGGGTTCATATACATTAAACAGGTGACACGGTTTGTAATGTACACCCGCATCAATTTCATGATCTGCCAAATGGGCAATCAATCCATCTCGGTCTGGTACGCGGGCCACATATGCATGCATACCACTGCGCACATTTTCTCTCACAACAGGTGCCTGCAACCACTCCAAGTCGGCAAATGCATGACCATATTGCAAAAAAGTCTCTCGCCGCTGTGCGTTGGCTGCTTCTATTTTGCTCAATTGGGCCAAGCCTATCGCAGCATTTAAATCATTCATATAACATTTATACCCGACTTCATCAATTTCATATTCCCAGCGTTTTTCCAATCCTTTTTTTCGAAATCGATCATATGTACCTTTTGAAATGCCCATCCAGCGCAACCGCTTCACACGTTTGGCAATATCATCATCATTGGTCGTCAACATACCACCATCACATGTTGAAAGATTTTTGCGCGCATCAAAACTAAAACAGGAGATGTGACTGATGCCACCAATCATTTTACCTTTGTAACGCGCACCCACAGCATGAGCAGCATCCTCAACAACGGGTAATCCATGCTTCTGGGCAATGGCACCAATGGCATCCATATCACACGGGTGCCCCGCAAAGTGAACCACCAGAATCGCTTTGGTCTGCGGAGTAATATTGGCTTCTATCGATTTTGGATCAATATTTAACGTTTCGAGATCAATATCACAAAACACCGGTGTGGCATCATTTTGCAAAATGGCGTGATTGCTGGCCACAAAAGTTAAAGACGTGGTAATGACCTCACCGCCTTCAACGTTCAAGGCTTTTAAACCCAAAAACAAAGCTGCCGAACACGAATTTAAAGACACAGCATGTTCTGCACCCACATATTCAGAGAATTTTTGTTCAAATTCTTCCACTTTTGTACCAGGCCCAACCCATCCAGACAACAACACCTCACGCACAGCCTCAACTTCTTCCTCCCCAAACCACGGGCGAAAGATGGGAATCATACCGCCTCCTTTGCAACACCACCCGTCAAAATCAAAAAATACGCCCGCAAACGTGCACGCGCCTCAACCCGACGATTTGGTTGCAACAAAAACACCACGCTCCAAATCAAAGAACGCAGCACCATCTCAATGGGACGCAAACAAAGCAATAAAAATGCTGACCAATGCCCCAAATGTTTGTGAATCAAATAACCATACGATGCTTCACTGACCACCAACATGCGTGTCAATGCCTGCTTAGAGCTCTCTCCACCCACATGCATACCCACCGCATCGGGCAAATACCACACTTGCCAGCCCTCATTCTGTAGCCGAAGACCAAAGTCAACATCTTCATAATACATAAAGATGGCTTCGTCTAAACCGCCTGTCGTCGAAAAAGCATCGCGGCGAGCAGCAAAACAAGCCCCAGTAACCCAGTGAACCTTTGTGTTTTTTGGGGGACATGTCCGTCGAAATTTAAACAATGGAAATACCAGATGCAATAAGAATTTACGACAAATTTCGTCAACCAGTCGTGGTGCAAAGCCACAGGACGCACGCACGTGTCCATCGGCATCTTTTAATCGAGGTCCCACAATCCCAACATCAGGCCGTTGGTTTAAAAACGATACCATCGTCTGAACAGCATCTTTATTTAATACAACATCGGGATTTAATACAACAACAAAAGGTGCATCTGAAACCGCAACACCTCTGTTAACACCTCTTCCAAATCCCAAATTTTCGCCCGTCTGTACGACCTGCACACGATTACCAAATACGGCCAATCCATCTAAGCTACAATCAGAAGACGCATTATCTACGACCACCACATCAACATCTATATCCACTTGATCAAAAAGTGAACGTACACAAGATACCAAATGCTCACCCGCATTCCAATTCACCACCACCATTGTCACACATATATCCAATTTATCCGCCATCTATTATTTACCTATTGACCTCTATTACAAACCAACCCATCTTCTTGCCATGGGCTCATTCAACCAACACTTCCGTTATATATTCATACTCGCTTTTCTACTGCGCATCGCACTGCCCATTGCATCTTGGTTGCTCAATGACGGCACACAACGTTTCTATCAACCCGACACATCTACCTATTTGCGCCCCGCAACAGAATGGCTCAACACGGGCCAATTCACCACCCATAATAGCCCAGAAATTTTGCGCCCACCAGGGTATTCCTTTTTTCTATTACCAGGAATCATCACAAAATGGATGGTACCCCTCACAATCACACTTCAAATTATCCTGAGTTTAATCACTTTATATTTTACACTTTGCCTTACAACCCAAATAACAAACAGCCCCAAAATAAAACGTAGCGTGGGTTATCTCGCCGCCATTGAGCCCATCTCCATTATTTACACCAGCCAACTGCTCACAGAAACCCTCTTCACAACACTTGTTACAGCGGGGTTATACACACTACTTCAAGCACAGACATCTCGTAAAAAAATGATCCTCGCAGCAATCTTATATGCATGTGCGACCTATACCCGTCCGATAGGTTATTACTTACCTATCGTTCTATTGATTCCCCTGATTTATACGCGATATCCGCTTAAAAACCTGATCCTTTTTATGCTCATAGCAATGGGACTGCCCGGTCTGTGGCAAGTGCGCAATTACAGTGTGGCAAACTACACAAGCTTTTCCGCCATTTCAAGTATCAACCTCTATTTCTACCAAGCGGCATCCGTAAAAGCCAAGGTCAATGACATCTCATTTTATGATCAACAAAACCAACAAGGATACCGCAATGAAAACATCTACTTAGCGGCACATCCCAACCAACGCAATGGGTCTCTCGCTCAAAGATACGAATACATGGCAAGTGAAGGCATTAAGACGCTCCGTCAATATCCACTAATATATACTCAAATACATCTACAAGGCATCATAAGAACCTTATTTGATCCTGGTGCAGTAGACGTACTCAAAATGCTCAACTTATATCCCAAACGCGGTGGTTTATTAGGCCAAATTGTTGACCAAGGCATCTTCCAAACACTTTGGTTTCTTTGTCTCAATTATCCACTTATTTTTATTTGTAATATCTTTTTAGGTTTTCTATTGCTTTGTTATTACACATTCACAATCTTGACATTTATACGCGGTTTCTCCTCCAAAAAGCTGCCCTTCGTTTTTTGCATTGTTACTTGTATCTACTTCATATTGTTATCTGGTGGACCGCAAAGTCTTAATCGCTTCAGACATCCAATTATGCCATTAATTACAATCTTTGCAGGCGTGGGTAGGTCATATTTCCCTCCCAAACTACATTCTAAAAGCAAGAACCAAAACCTCGAATAACCACAAGACAAAACCCAATCCATCTCAACGCCGATCCTTCATCCAATGAACGGCAGCCTCAAGCAACCTTTCCCTGCTTTATATGTTCGGTATCCAACTTAGCCAAAATGCCCAAGAAAGTTGCATGAACAAATATGAGACGATTCACAAACAAAGTTGCGTCCCCAATCCCAAAAACCAATAGCGCAGAATAAACAGCAATAAAAACCATACAAAAAAGACGTGATTGCTCATCTTCTGAACTCAAAAAAGTCTTATAGGCATACCACAACCCAGAACAAAACACCCACAAAAAAACACCCACGCCAACGATTCCCATTCGCATTGCGATTGTCAAATAGACACTATCAACACCACCAACAGTCTCCAAACGTGGCGGCATCACATCTGTTGACAATATCCGTATAGACACACCATGCCCACCTCCAAAAAGAGGATGCTTCAAAATTTCTTCTAACGCAATACCATATACAATAAGTCGCCCCGAAATAGAATGATCTTCTTCATAGTTGTCAGCAACGCGCGCAATGCGCCTCACAGCAACATCCCCCACACCCACATTTGTCTGCATTTGGAAAGTGTATGTAAAAACAATTAAAATAAACGGAATAGACGCTACAATCATGAAACGTTTAAATCGCTCCTTGCGCCTCAATGGATCAACCAATACCAAATAACCCAAAGCACTCAGTCCAACAAATAATGCGATCCACATCCCACGTCCAACCGTCAATAACAATGCTATTCCAATGGGTAATGAAGCCAGCCCAACCAACACACGACGATAAAAATGACGCTCTAAAAGCAAAATGGCGACAATACTTAATATACCAATAGGAAACAAAACACCTTCAAGACGAGCGACTCGAAAAAAAGAACCGGAAACAGACAAATTTACCATAGCCAAAAATTCAATCAAATATTCAATACCAACAACAACTGAAGCCCCAATCACTAGATATAAAAACATCTGACATTTTCGATAATCGAAAAACCATGTTACAATAAAAAATGTGCTATAACACAGAGGGTAACGTATGTCTCTAAGCATCTGAGATACCGGCTGGCCATAAAACAAACCAAGCCCTATGGAAAAAACAAGCATTCCCATCAACAAAAGCACTGGACGGTCAAGTCTCGTTTTGTATGGCCAATTCAAACGACCAGACAGTAACCAAGCGACACCACTCAGTACAATAATAAACGCAAAAACACCTTCATAAAACTTGAAGTCCAGCGGCAGTTTCAAAATCTCATCATATACCCAAGTCGGAATAACCGCTGCGATAAAACACAAATACAAAACGGCTAAAGTGATAGACCCAAACAAACCAACACCAGAAATCACAATCAAAACCAAAATAACAGACAAAAAGTCGTGAAAATAAAAAGGTACAGCAATTAACAGAACTTGCATCATGCAAATAACAACAAGCAAAGATATACTCTGATTGTTTAAGCTGCTCAGATCTTTACGAAACATCATATATCAGGCCTTTGATATTTCTCAATGTATCACATCCGTTTCAGTCTGTTGTTAATAAAAATTCACATCCAAAGTAGCCGTCCACTCCTGTCCCAACGCATCTCCACGCCCACCAACTGGCAACCAAACATTCTTGCTATTAACACGCCGATAGGCAGCTTGAACAGACCAATTTCGAATGGGTTCTACACGCACTTGCAACCCCAAACGCGTTCGCAGCTCAACCTCGCCGGCCATAAAATCACGTACCGCCAAATCTATTAGACGACGCCCCTGCTGCGCATCCCCTCCCACATTTACAATATCACCTTCTGGTCCAATCGTATTCTCACCTTGTCTTTCACGCTCAAACATTGCCGACACAGTAACCCAGGTTGACAAGCGATGTGAAACATTCAAATGCCACAAATCGGCATTGGGACCAATAGAATGCCCCAATAAAGTATCATAATGTTCATATGTGTTAATGTCAAAATTATGAGAGTACACAAAGGGTTCTAAGCGTACATATTCTGCCCGAACATCTGTATCTTCTAATCCCAATGGATCTACCCAAAACAAACCCATTTGCAATCCAAATTTATTTGAAAATGCACTTGGGCTTAATTTCGCCAAGTCATCAAAGAACCATGCACCGTACAGTTCCAGCCCCTTGCCGGGTCGCCAAGAAATATCTGCGCCTATGGCCAAATTATCTCGGTTTTCCAAGTGGTTTTGCGCCGCCGTAAAAAATGTCACGGGCATCACGTACAG
>JABIFK010000755.1 GCA_018650745.1 Candidatus Latescibacterota bacterium
AAGCCTGTTTGGCATCTTCATCGTGTCCAAGCTTAACCGCACACAAACCCCATTGAAAGTGAAAATCTGCACGCTTTGAATCGTGTTCTACACAAGCCTGAAAGCGAGTTTGCGCACCATCCCATTCACCTTGCCGATAAGCCACCACACCCAAATTGTGCAAGGCTCGAATATCATGTGCATCCACCAAAAGAGCCGCTTCATAAGCCTTTTGCGCCACAGACAAATGGCCCGCCAAAAGTGCAATATCACCCGCACGTGTTTTTAAACGCGCCGTTTCATTTGCCGATTCAGGCAATTCAGATGCAGGATCAATCCGATCTGATGGGCGCGGTAAGGTGTGTGTTATATTCTCTGTTTCAGCCATATATCAACCATTTGGGTAACGTGAATGCTCAATCATTAAAAAAATAGAGCAGGCTAAAAAGCCTGCCCTATTAAAATATATCATTGAGACACATATGGGCTTTTATCAATTTTTGATCTATCGATTTTGACTTTACGTCTCTTGCCCAACTTTCATCTCATCAGGTGTATCCGTCTCAGAAACAATTTATAATACACAAACTCAATATTTCCAAAAAGATGTTGTTGCGCGTAAATGAGGCCCTCACCAGACCATGTATTGTATCATCTATCTATAACTTAGCGTATACATCCTGCACCATGCAAGTGCATTTCACAGTGCATCTCTTAACCCGGTTGCAAGCCCAACTTGCGAAACTCACCCTTCAACTGTCGTCGTGCCCGGCAAAGCCACGTCTTCACCGTGCCAAGCGGCACCTGTAACGCCTGTGTAATTTCTTCATATGACCAATCCAACACATACCGATACCACATGGCCTTGCGATATCGCTCGGGCAGTTTCTTAATGCTACGACGCACCAATTCTGCCCGTTCTTTATCTTGAACAAAACGCACGGGGTCATCCATCTTATCATAATCACGCAACACACCGCTTATGGCCTCAGGATCTTCGGCGCTCTGAAGCCAATTTTGGCGAGACTGCACAGACCGCAAATGAGACCGATACACATTTAATGCAATTTGTGTCAACCATGTTGAAAACAACGCATCACCCTTAAAGGTATGCAAAGACTTAAACGCGCGAAAAAACGTATTTTGCACCAAATCATCCAACGTATCCCGATCGCGTAAACGCTGTGCCAATACCCCATAAACCTGATCACGATGTTGGTGATACAATTTTTCAAACGCCTTCCGATCCCCTGCCAACGATTTTTGAATAAGAATCTGATCCATGCCAATCCCCTTTTTTCATTTAAAGCATACAAACTTTACCATAAGCTATTTTTGAGCGTATAAAGCCACTTTATGGAGCAGTCTTAATCCTCTTTATTGGTCAAACGCAAACCAACCATCACACACCCAACAGCCACCGCAAGCTGCACCAACAAAAATGCCAATTCAAACACAGATCCAATCAACGGAAACAAGACCTGCAAGGCAATCCCACCCCCAACAATAATCAGTAAAATTCCTATCAGTTTAACAAGCATAGCCAGTCTCTCTCTCTTAAACACACCAGAACGGGTGAGGTGTTACTTCTACTCAACTTTTTCGGCATTCTTCACAGATACGTCTGCCTGTTTCTCTGCTCGGCTCAACTTTTCGTCAATCGTAATCACAATCTCTTGAATATCAGACAACCGTTTTTCCAAATGTGTGATGCGATCTGCAGAAGCAGTCGATTTTGATTCCGAACTTTTACTTTTATCCTTCACAAATCGGAACATTTTGGTTCTGTCTATGAACTTAAAGAAGATGCCCCAAACCATAAAAAGTAGAAACCCACCACCAAATGATGGATCGTCGTGAATATAGTGAATCGAACCACCCGCCAAAATAATCAGACAAACACAAACAGCGAGTTGAAATATAACGTGCATTGGGGCCTCCTCCCATTAATCCTTCTCTGCCAATTCTAACGCCCTTAACTCTTCAAATCGATTGTCCATTCGCTTCAGCTTCTCATCCAACGAAATAATCACACCCTATTTACGACCGTCTTAATCGTCGATCTAAGCGATCATCGATGGACAACAATATATCCTGTAAATCATTCACGCGACCTTCAAATTCTGCAATTCGTGTATCTATATTCTCACCAACAGGTGTCACATTCCGCCGCGTATACAAATAATAACCACCGAACCCCATCAACAACACAGCTCCGAGTGCAGAAATAATACTTCTCCAATGTGAAAACTTAAACACGAGGTAATGGTTTTCATGAGGAATTGGTGCAACAGCAGGAACAGCAGGAACAGCAGGAATTTGAACATCAATCTTTGGAATATGAATCTCGGGAATGTGAATCTCGGGAATGTGAATTTCCGGCACATGAATATGTTGACCAGGCACAACAGGCTGACCGGATTCTCTCATTTGTTTGATATAATCAGGCTGTACCTTGAGTGCGTAAAAGTCTATAATCTCTCGTATTGAAATATCTGAGTAGCCTAAATCGCGAATTTCTTTTACGTATTCTGGCGGTACTTTTAGAGCGTATAAATTCGTAACATCTCCCACGCCTATATTGGGAAAGTAAGACCGCATTTCTTTTAAATATTTAGGTGTTACTTTCAATGCGTATAAATTCGTAATCTCTCTAGCTGAAATATTGGGAAAGTAAGACCGCATTTCTTGAACGTAGCCTGGTGTTACTCTCAAAGCAGCAAGTGTTGAAATATCTCTAGCTGATAATTGTAAACCCGTATATTGATCGGCATAGGCATTACACGCAACAAAAACGATCAGAAGTGTCGGTAAAACATTTCGGGGGAAAGTCATATTTAAGTCCTTAAGAGATCTCACGAAGGGTAGGCGTTGTGTTGGCATGAGAAGAACGTTTCAACTGATCATCAATAGAAATCACAATATCTTGTAGATCACTCAACCGCGCATCAATCGCTTGAATACGATCTTCAAATTGCTCAATCTGTGACGTGTCAGTTGTCCATCTGGCTTTCGTGCGCTGAATGATATAAAAACAGCACCCAGAAGCTAAAATAATCAGAATCACTGTTACGCTAAGAGTTAATAAGATAACTGCATCTTCCATCCTAACACCTTCCCTTATTTTCGATCCAACTTCTCATCTATTGTAATCATCACATCCTGAATATCTGTCAAGCGTCGTTCGAGCTCATCTATGCGCTCAATCAACCGCGACTCTGCATCCGAAGGGATCGAATCCTTCCCGCGTCGTTCAATATATTTGTGAACCGCCGATGCCAGAATGATCAGCGCAACCATAATACCAATGTCAATCATGAAAGTACCCTCCCCAAACACTCATTTATATCAAATCATCCACGCGCTTTGCCCAGTGTCGTTCTTCCCACCGTTCAATTTCTGGAAAGGCATACACAATCATTCCCGATTCTGAAATCCGCATTTCAGCATGCCCTCTGGCCGCAAGCTCTCGCAAAATCTCCTCGGCCTTCTCAACGGTCAACCGCAGGTCTGTTGCCACTTCAAGTACAGTTAAGTTCCCATCACGATCACGTGCCAAACGTAAAATACGGTGTTGATCTCTAGCATACGCACCGCTTTCGGCAGATTTCTTAAAACGATTGCCACCCCACCACATAACCTGAGAAAAAACCAACAGACTCAACCCAATACTAAGCGGTTCTAAATCATATTCCACAGCGCCCACACTTGCCGTAATCAACCCACCCAACCCCACCATCAGCCCAAAGCCTTTCATCCCATAAGCCATTAAATAACGCATTGCACATCCTCCATCGGTGGCAAAATCAGAAAGGCGGTGGGGAACCTGTTTAATCGAATCTGTGGTGGCTCGGAAATCACCTTGTGTGCGATTCGTCCGAGATTCCCACTTATTTTTTACTCTGCTTTTGACCTTCTTTTCAACTTCATTCACAGCCCGATCAATTTTTCGAGCAATTTCGTCGGCGAGTTTTTCCAGTTCACGCATCTTTTTGCCCCAATTTGTTTTTCAATGCTTTGAGTTCATCTTCTACGGAACCTTTTCGTTCCAACTTCGAAAATTGCTCTTCCAAAGACGGGTCTGTGCCAGCCATGGCCTGATGCGCATCGGCTTCGGCTTCTTCTGACTCAATACGAGAACGAAAACGGTCAAAGCTGGAAAATGCATCTGTGCCTACACCCGACATACCTTGTGCAATTTGCTTGCGGGCTTCAGCGGCTCTGCGACGCGCAACCAAAGCGCCTTGGCGTGTGCGTGCTTCATCAAGCTTAGCCTTCAACTGAGACAACTGCTGCTTGAGTTGACTCGATGTCTTTTGGCTTTCTTCTAAAGCTGCTTCCAAATCGCCAGCTGCTTCTTGAACCGCCGATTTGCGCTCCAAGGCCCGACGAGCCAATTCATCTTCACCTGTTTCAACAGCCAACTCGGCTTTTCGCTGCCAGTTTTCAATTTGATCTTGTTTTTCAAAATGCTGGCGTTCCAAGCGTTTTTCATTGGCCACTGCCGTGCCAACCGATGCCGTTGCTTTATTCACCGCTTCTTCCATCTCCAAAATCATCTGTCGAATCATCTTTTCAGGATCTTCTGCCCGTGTAATCAACTCATTGACATTGGCTTTTACGATATCGGCCATCCGTGCAAAAATTCCGCGTGCCATAAAATGCTCCTTTCAAAACAGTCATCTACCTTTTTGCTTCTCATAATAAACTGTGGACGCCTCTCTATTACGCAATGTATGTGCCATGTGCACACAATACCAAAAAAAAATATTACTCTTTGTTTTTAAATACTTTATGCAAAAATTGAATACTTTTTATTTTTAGTTATAGTTGGTAAAAAACACCAACTCTCTGGTGCATATAGCCATGACACCCCATGCTTATCTTGACATGGTGCCCCATCCCCCCTATTTTGGACGCATTCCAAAAGCCTTAAGTTACAACGAAACAGATAGAAGAAAGAAGAAAAACCCATACATACTCTTCTTCCTTTTCTCTTTTCCCTTCTCTTAAAAGGAGCTTATTATGCAAACCATTGAATCTGGTGGATTGGAATTTGTGATCGAAAATCGCATTTTTGGCAAAGACGGTGGACCTGCTTTGCGCGTTTTTGGCAATGTAGACGGCGAATCTGTTCAGGTCTTGCGATTTGACTGCTTTCGAGACGATCCCCATTATCATTATGCCCCAACTGGCAAAAATGAAATGCATCACCTCGAAAAAGGCGCCGACAATATGGGATGGTCAATTGAACAAG
>JABIFK010000756.1 GCA_018650745.1 Candidatus Latescibacterota bacterium
CAATTGCGTCTTTCGATATTTGCCAATCAGCCCACCATTGCGATCAATAAGCAACGCAGTGTTGTAAATGGCTTGCCCTTGGCGCTCGAGAATACTGGCACCAATATAAGCACCACGTGCCAGTGCAATTGATGCCAAACGCTCAGAAGTAGGCCCAGGAATGGGCTCCGCCCATTCTGTAGGATCACCCGATAAACGCGTCGTATTAATCAACTCTGGCAAACAAATTAAATCAATCTGTCCAGTAATTGCATCAATCTGTTTCGCATAAAAATCGAGACACTCAGCAGGCGACTTGGGCGCTTGGGGATTGCCAGATATCGCGGCTAAGCGCACCAAATTTTGAGCCGGCTCTTCACGCCCAGTCAAATCAAACAACCGCACGTCACCCCACCTGACCAACCCACTTGCCGACCCAGACAAATAAAGGCCTAAGGTTAACCCTTGAGCCGCATCATCTTGTACCCAGTCAAAACGCAATTGGTGCCATCCTGCATCTTGGGTTACAGGATCTAATTGGGCATAAAACGTTTGTTTACCATCGGTCAAAATGGCCCGAACAGATTTCCCCGGGGCCACCACACCCTCTGTCGAAAAATAAGCTTCAACGCGATAGTGTTGCCCATTTTGTAAACCAGACAATGGCAATTGCCAGCATCCACAAGACAGCGGATTGTTATTGCCCTGAATGGTCAACGCAGACCGCCCCCCTAATCCGCCCTGTGGGTCAACTTGAAACACAGGTGCAATTTCATCACGAGGCACCCAAGAACGCCAGGTATTTGTATCCAACATCAAATCAGAAAAGGGCAACAGATCTTCAGACATCAAACCCATCTCCACGGTTAGAGCCTCCAACAAGGCGTCGCGTTAACAGAACATGAGAGCCCTCATGTTTTAACGCACGAAACTTATGCTTTTCAAACAACCCAATGCATTTTTCAATGTGTGTATCACAAACAGCATCTAAAACCCGCAAACCATCAGCACGTAATTTATCAACCACCGATGCAACCAACAAAGACGCGACCCCAAATTGGCGATGCGTCACCCGAACCCCAATACCTGTAACAACGCCTAAAAATTCATCTTGGTCAAAAAGAATAAAACCAACAATGGTGTCGCGCTGTACAGCGACAAGCGCATGTTCCGAGCAGATATCAGGAACCGCTTGTCCATTATGGGATTCAAAAAATCTCAGACATTCTGGTGTATCAAATACCTCAGTAACCAAGCCCTCTAAAGCCGACAAGTCGTTGGTAACTGCAGGCCGAATACATAAATATGGCAACATAAAAAACCGCTAAAATTAAGAATCACGAATCATAACACAATTCCAGATTCGTGATTCTTATGTTCCATAAAAAATTTGATTAGGCGTCTGCACGTTCCAAAAGCTCAATTTCATAACCGTCGGGATCATCCACAAAGGCCATTTTCCGGCCTTCTGGAAATGTCTCGCGCCAGTCGCTTGGCCAAATCTCAAGCCCATTCTTTTCCAATTTGTCACACAAGGCGATCAAATCGGGTACACCAATTGCAAAGTGCATCAAATCTTCAGGAACGTTCAATTCATAATCGTCAGAATAGGTGAATTCCACCGTATGTGCATTGCCGGGCAACTCCAAATGACATACCTGATTGCCAGCAGGCGATTTATCGTTTCGGCTTTTTAAAACAAAGCCAAAATGATCGCAATAATACTGAATCGACTTGTCCAAATCACTCACTCGAATACGTGTATGCATAAAAACAGCCATCACAAGCTCCTTTCAATAATTTCTTGTGTCAAGAATCGATGCTGACACAAATGAAATAGTTGGTTATTGATTCCAAATTTGACATTCTAAATACGACCCATTTTCTAACAGATCAAAGATACATACGAACAAAACAAATACAAGGGAAAAGCACACACCTTATTTTACATAAACCAACGTCAGTAAACCTCTTTAGACAAAAAAAAACAGGCTGCAAAAGCAGACCTGATACAAAAACCAAACAAGATCAATCAAATATTAAATTGTAGCTTGAGAAGCGTCGCAAACCGGGTCAGGCACTTGAGTCACCCCCAAAGCCAAACGCACCTGATGTACTGCGCGCCTATAATGATGCTGAACCGCACTTTTTGAAATAGAGAGCAATAAAGCAATTTCAGAATAGGTTTTGCCTTGAGATCGAAGCAGCAGAACTTCATATTTTCGCCCAGAAACAGCCGTTTCAATCACATCTTTTACTTGCGCCAAGCGCACCGGATCGGGTTGCCGTGCAATCATATGGCTAAAATGGCAAGGGGCATTCTGCTCTTGAAGGGCATCCGAGAGTCGCGCAATATCTTCAGGCGCAAAACAGACCTCTCGCACCGTATCGTATTTTACTTTTCCGTATTTCATAATATATATAATAAACAGAGGTTTATGAACATTTTACTCAAAATAAATAACATTCGATAATGTAGCCTTTTAAACGCACTCTGGCAAGAGAAAACTGGTAATAATTTGCATTTAAACAACCTATCTATGTTCAAATCCCTTGACGGATAGGTATTTATGCTTAAATAAACATATATACCAACACTGTATAAAGTATCAATTTAACCCATATTGTGGGTAGGAGCGTAAAGTGATAGAGCTATTCATTGTTGTTCTAGCTGTTGTACTCATATCGGGAACCTGCTCTCTTTTTGAAGCGGTTCTTTATTCTGTCCCTGTTAGTCACGTCGAATCTCTCGCTCAAACGGGACAAAAGTCGGGTAAAATCTTGAGACGATTGCGCAACAATGTCGATCGCCCTATTTCTGCTATTTTATCTCTTAATACAATAGCCAATACTGGGGGTGCCAGTTTGGCAGGTTTTATGGCCGGAAAAATTCTTGGCAAAGACTCCATTGAAGAATATCTCTTTTCAGCAGCATTCACCCTCGCGATCCTTTTATTTGCCGAAGTTATTCCCAAAACGGTCGGCGTGGTTTATGCCCGCCCAATCGCATCACTCATTGCACAACCCTTGCAATTGCTCGTTTGGCTTTTTACCCCTTTTATTATCCTGTGTCGTGTGGCTACAAGATTGGTTGCCAAAGAACAGGGAGAGCAAAACATCTCAGATCAAGAACTCATCTCACTTGCACGTTTAGGGCGCCGCAGTGGCTCATTGGATCCAACAGAAGCGGGTGTCATCCAAAACATTCTCTCCCTAAAGTCTAAAACGGCTGCAGAAGTTATGACGCCTCGCACAGTCGTTTTTTCACTATCAGAAAACCTCACCCTCGAAGAAGCTCGAAACCAAAAAGGATTTTGGGCACACAGTCGCATTCCTGTTTACAGTGAAGACTTTGAAGATATTGTGGGCATCATTTTAAGAAGAGACATGTTAGCCGCTCTCACCGACGAAGATGACAATCGTACCTTATCAGATCTTATGCGCCCAGTACATTTTGTAGCAGAAAGTCACTCTTTAGACCGCATACTACAACTCTTTCTCGAAAAACGGCAACACCTCTTTATCGTGATAGATGAATACAGTGGTTTATCTGGTGTTCTTACTTTAGAAGATGTTTTAGAGGAAATTTTGGGCAAAGAAATTGTCGATGAATCAGACCAAGTAACCGACATGCGAGAATTGGCTCGAAAACGGAGACAGCAGACAAATCGGGGATAATCATTCTCGCTATGGCAAGGCTTATTCACAAGAACCTGTCTAAAAGGGTGGTCTTAAAGACCGCCCTTTTTTGTGTTCACATCTGGTATTGGATAGAAAATTTGGGTATATTTGGGTATATTATAGAACACCCAGACCCAATCACATATTGGACAGGATAACTTTTGTGACCCACTCATCAAATACGGACACAAACGCCACATCAGAACACTTCCAAACCTTTCTGCAAAAGGCTCTCGAGACCCAACCCAATCATAATGTCACCCTCTTAGAAAAAGCTTTTCAATTTGCAGTTGAAGCCCACCATGATCAATTCAGAAAATCGGGTCAACCCTACATTGAACACGCACTTGAAGTGGCAACCATTCTCATTGATTTGCACCAAGACACGACCACGCTTGCAGCAGGTCTCTTACATGACACAGTAGGTCATGGCACTGCCACACTTGAACAAATAGAGACCCATTTTGACAATCGTATTATGGGTCTCGTCGACGGTGTGACCAAAATCGGTGACCTGACCTTCCAATCACGAGAGGCCGAGCAAGCCGAAAACTTCCGTAAGATGTTTCTATCCATGGTACACGATCTGCGTGTTATTCTTATCAAATTTGCAGACCGTCTCCACAACATGCGTACTCTTGATGTATTGCCCTTAGAAACTCAAAAGCGCATGGCCCAAGAAAGCTTAGACATCTATGCGCCATTGGCACATCGCTTGGGTGTTGCACGCATCCGTTGGGAATTAGAAGATCTTTCTCTCAAATGGTTAGACCCAATATCATACCGTTCTATTCAAGAGAAAATTTATCACAAACGTCGAGAGCGTGAAGCATACATTGAAGAAGTACATGCGCCGCTTCAAAAAGCCTTGCACGATGCCGGCATTCGCGCAGAAATTACCGGACGCCCTAAGAATTTTTATAGCATTCATAAAAAGATGCAAACGCGTGAAAAAGAATTTGAGGATCTCTACGATTTGCTTGCCATTCGCATTTTAGTCGATACCATTCCCGAATGTTACCATGTCTTAGGGCTGGTACATTCTATGTATACCCCCATTATGTCACGCCTCAAAGATTTTATAGCCAACCCCAAGAGCAACAGGTACCAATCGTTACACACCACCGTCGTTGGCCCACGCAACATTATGTTAGAAGTACAACTTCGCACACACGAAATGCACGAAACAGCAGAGGTCGGTATTGCCGCACATTGGCTGTACAAAGAAGGAAAAAGTAAGGGCTCAGACCTCGATCAACATATGGCCTGGTTGCGCAGTGTTCTTGAGTGGCAAAAAGAGACCTCCGATCCTCAAGAATTTATAGAAGAACTCAAAGTAGACCTTTTTCAACACGAAATTTACGTACTCACCCCACAAGGTGACCTCATTGAATTGCCAGAAGATGCCACACCAGTCGATTTTGCATTTGCCGTACATACTGAAGTAGGCCATCACTGCGTTGGTGCGCGTGTAGACAATCGGCAGGTCCCCCTTTCCACACCCCTTTTAACGGGTCAGTCCGTTGAGATTGACACCTCGCCCCACCAACGCCCACATCGCGATTGGCTCACCTTTGTAAAAAGCCCAAAAGCGCGCAATGCCACTCGCCGTTACTTACGTGAAGAGGCTTTTGAGCAAAGCATTCGTTTAGGCCAAGACATGGTAGATCGTGAATTGCGTCGAAAACGAAAAAAACCCAAAGAAGAAACCCTCTCTGCCCTTGCCCCAGAGTTCCATCAACCAGACTTAGAGCACCTCTATGCCGCAATAGGAAATGGCGATGTCCCGATGGGCAAATTTATAAACAAACTCTTTCCTAAAGCACGCCGCAGCTTAGGAGCCATTCAAGAGGAAAGCCGTGACAAGAACAAAAATGCCCTTAAAATTGATGGCTTGCGTAATCTCATGATTCACTATGCACGCTGCTGCAATCCCATTGCGGGTGATCCTGTGGTCGGCATTGTTACCCGAGGCCGAGGTATATCCGTTCATCGTCGAGACTGTACCAATCTCCCCAATTTATTAACAGACAGTGAGCGCATTGTCGATATGGATTGGGACACAAATGCACAAGAGACTTTTACTGTTACGATCCAAGTTAATGGCCACGACAGACCGCGCCTCCTGTCGGATATTACAGAAACCATCTCAGGTCTTAATATCTCAATTGTAGGGGGTAATATAGGTACCCAAAACGGCCACTTTGGGAACCGTTTCCAGATAGAAGTCAAAGATGCCAATCACCTCGACATGCTCTTTAGCCGCTTACGCAATATAGCCAACATAATCTCAGTTCATCGCCTCGAAGACCTACCAGCCTCCTAAGATTATCTTGCTCGGTGACGCACCCCCTCCTATCTTAATGCCTGATCATTTCCCAATATTTCAGCATTTCTTATTCCTTGCTCCCAGGCCCTATGGACTCATCTTGCTTAGAACATCCCCTTACAGAGGAAGAAACCCTCAGATTCAAACAGGATGGATATCTCATTGTCAAAGATGTATTACCCGCCGATAGGGTTTCAGATCTCGTAACCACCGTAGACCGCGTCGATGCTGAAGAACGCGCCCGCATGGGACATAAACCCGACGCGTACTCTTTTATGGATACTCTTATCGCTGGTTGCGTCCCAGAGATGATATGCAGGTTGCGCATTATCTCGACCGCTGCGACCCCATCCACAAACAACTTCTGGGCGTTAGTTATTCAGGTGGTCGCGGTTTCACCTCTCCGCCCCCCGATGATGTGCCACTCAAAACTTGGCTTCAGGAAAATGAATATTTGACCACATAAAAAAAGGGCTGATGCAAATGCATCAGCCCTTTTTTTATTTTGGCATGCGCCACACTATTCATTGACATGCTTCTCATCCAAAGCCCGTTTCCAAGCATCCAATTTCACCAATGCATCTATAGGTGTCAGGTGCGCCACATCCAAATCTCGCAGTTCATCTAATACAGGATGTGCTTCCAGTTCCACAGCAACAGGTTCAGGAACAGCTGTCGGCGCAAAGAGAGAAAACTGGCCATTCTCTTTCACCCGATCTGCGTTTCCATTTCTCACAGGTGACAAATCATTTTGCTCTAAACGTTTTAAAATAGACTTTGCACGCCCAATTAACTCTGGCGGCATGCCAGCCAAGCGCGCCACTTCAATACCATAACTGTGATCACACCCGCCTTCTACAAGTTGATGCAAAAATACAATCGAGTCGCCCGATTCGCGCACAGCCACACTGTAATTTTTCACACGAGGCAACAGCTCTTCTAACTCGGTCAATTCATGATAATGCGTGGCAAACATCGTTCGCGATTGAATGGTTTCGGTATTGTGCAAATATTCGGTCATCGCCCAGGCAATGCTCAAACCATCAAACGTACTGGTACCACGACCAATTTCATCCAACAACACCAAGCTCTTTGGCGTAGCATTGTTTAGAATGTTTGCCGCTTCATTCATCTCCACCAAAAACGTACTCTCACCTTTGGCCAAATTATCCGAAGCACCCACACGCGTAAAAATACGATCTACCACACCAATATGGGCATCTGTTGCAGGTACAAAACTCCCAACTTGCGCCAACAACACAATCAAGCCCGCCGTGCGCAGGATGGTAGATTTACCGGCCATATTGGGCCCCGTAATGATCAACACCTGTTCTGACTCACCATCAATTACCAAATTGTTTGGCACAAACTGACCACTGGGCAACAACTGTTCCACTGCCGGATGACGTGCGGCTTTCACATCAATGCGCTTGCCCTCATCCACGACAGGACGCACATAATCATGAACCGATGCCACTTCAGCCAATGCGGCAAGCACATCTACTGCCGAAACAGATTCTGCGGTACGCTGAACGGGTTCGACCCATTTGGCCACTTCATCACGCAATTTGATGAACAAATCTTTTTCCAACTCTTTGGACCGTTCATCTGCCCCTAAAATCTTCGCTTCCCACTCTTTTAATTCTGGTGTAATAAACCGCTCTGCATTAACCAACGTTTGCTTGCGTATAAAGTGTTCTGGCACTTTGTCTTTATTTGCAGCAGTCACCTCAATATAGTATCCAAACGCCCTGTTATAACCCACCTTCAACGATGTAATACCCGTCTCTTCGCGTTCTTTTGCTTGCAAACTCGCCACCCAATTGCGTCCACCCGATGCAATCTCGCGCAGTTCATCTAATTCTTTGTGATACCCTTCGCGGATCATCCCCCCGTCACTTACGAGTACAGACGGTTCATCTTCAAGCGTCGTTCTAATTAAGTCTATTAATTCACCCAAGTCGGGCAAACCTTGTTCCCAAGCCTGGGCCAGCAAATGGCTCCCAGCCAATTTCAGCGTTTCACGCAAGGGTTCCACTGCCGCCAAAGAATGTCCCAAAGTAGCCACATCGCGCGGATTGGCTCTGCCACAACAAATCTTTGACATCATACGTTCCAAATCACCCACATGACGCAATGCATCTCGCACATCTTCTCGCAAAGACAACTGCTCAACAAATTCTTGCACAGCATCCAAGCGTGACGATATGTGCCCCGTATCTAGCAAGGGTTGTGACAACCAAGTGCGCAAAGTACGTGCCCCTGGCGCGGTACACGTTTGATCCATTACCGAAAACAACGTCCCCTCACGCCGCCCATCTTGAAGCGTCGTAATCAATTCCAAATTGCGCTGGGTCACCAAATCCAATTCCATCACGGCATCGGTATGCTCGCGCGATAATCGTGTAATATGAGAAATCGTACCTTTTTGGTTCTCTCGCAAATAACACAAAACCCCACCCGCAGCTGACGTACCAACCGTCAAATCATCACATCCAAACCCTTTTAAGGAGGCAACTCGGAAATGCTCCTTTAGAGCATCATATGCATATGTTTGCCCAAAATACCAATCATCAAAACGGGTCAACAGCACACCAGGCAACCGCTCTGCAAAAATCGTCTCATTCGCTTCTGCCCATGATTCAGGAGCGACAACCTCCGCAGGATGCACCCGCTCCAGAACATCCCAAAGGCTATCAGCGTCTCGCTCTGCAGCACGAAATGAACCCGTCGACAAATCGGCAGTAGCCAGTCCTACTCGCTCACCATCAACAAACACACCCACCAAATAATTGTTCTGTTTTTGTTCAAGCAAATCATCTGACAAAACAGTACCTGGCGATACCACCTGGACAACTTCACGCCGCACCACTTTTTTGCCTTTTTGCGGCGGCTCCATCTGCTCACAAATGGCGACCTTCTTACCCGCACGGATCAATCGTGCTAAATAAGAATCCAATGCATGATGGGGTAACCCTGCCAATGGAATACGCGATGCACTACCGTTGTTCCGCGATGTCAGTGTAAGCCCCAACAACTGCGAGACAATAACAGCATCTTCAAAAAACGTCTCATAGAAGTCACCCATGCGAAACATCAAAATCGCATCGGGATGCTGCTCCTTAAAACGCATATACTGTTCCATTGCTGGCGTGAGTTCTTTGGCCATGCTTATCTTTCTTTTATATCTGTTTTGGTTCCAACGAGTTTATCAATTTGCTTTTTATCTTTCAATGCTGCTGCACGGGTTGTATAAGGCCCAACATACAAAACCTTACGGCCCTTATTTTTCTCTATCGTCGTTTGAAACGCATCCTTTTTAAGTTCCCTTGTCCAGTGATTCAAATATCGGTCTTGTGTATAAATACCAATCTGAATCCAAAATTCCGTCGCCTCTTCTTTTGCCACAACAGCAGGAACACGTTTGGGCGCCTGAACCCTTTCACTTCTCACAGCAGGAAGACTTTCGGGCGATATGGCTCTTACAATCTCGCGCACATCGGAATCCAAAGAACCAGCGCCATTGACTAACCAAGCATTGGCCTCTTGCACAACTTTTTTCGTTTGCCCTTTTTGCAACAAGGCCTCCAAACGCCCCAATCGTGCATAAGACTGTGCTTGAATATCAGAATAGTCCAATGCCGCATCAAACGCAACCAGAGCAGAATCGGCCTGCTTAATCGCCAAAAAGGTGAGACCAATACGATATTGTGCCATCCCCAGTCGATCTGTCTTGGGATAATTTTGGATTAATTGTCGATATTGCCTACGCGCTGTCAAATACAACCCTTGCGCAAACTTGACCTCTGCCAACTCCAAAAATGCATCATCAGCCAAATCGTGCTTAGGATGTTTATTAAGCAATCGCTGAAAATAGGCTTGCGACTTTGCCCCTTCAGAAGTCAACCGCCCCAAATAATACAACGCCACCGGGTCATCTGGGTTTTCTTCTATTACCGCCTCAAATGCGACACGAGCTTCACCAAATTGCCCCTTTTGATACAAAGCAATCCCATCCACTGCCCAAACTTGCCCAGCGACAAGCATATAGGACACCGCAAACAGAACAGAAACAAGAAACATATGGCGAAAGGGTTTGTTTCTCCTGTCCCCAGTCCCCTGCCCTCTATCCTCTAACTTATTCACCAACTGCATGACGATATGAAAAATCAAACAGCAACTCCCATTCTCGTTGTTGAATTTCGCGGCACAAAGCATCGGCAGACGATTTACCAGATAATGCATCAGCACATAAATCCACAAACGCATAAGGGTCCCAAGCTGTCTGCGAGATTAAAAAGTCGGGCGCATCACCGGCAGTTTGCGCAATACCTTGAGCCTCTTTATTTATCGCATCAAAAAGAGAATGATCGCCAACATTGCGAAACCAATATTTGGAATTCGAAAAGTCGGGTTCACGACGGTGCATGATACCGTGCCAAAAACTACCCGTATGGGTCTGAATACCTTGGCTAATGGTGTGCGATGCATCTAAGAAATTGTGATACAACCAAGCCCCCGAAATACAAGCGTCAGCCATATCCTGATCCACCACATTCTTGCCAGCAAATGCACTTTCGATATTTAACGCTTTCAATTGAGATTCTGCCGCGCTGTTTTCAACGCCCCCATCCAATGGATTCAAACGTTTTTCTGAAATCAATTCTGCAAATACGTCACCATATGCTTGGGCATCAAATGCCATAAGTCACTCCTTTATGCTTTGCGGCTTTGCCGCGTCAACACCAACCGATCTTCTTCTGGTCGATAATATCCTTTAACAAATTGGCGGTCTACAAAACCCCATTTTTCATACAAACGCACAGCACTTTCATTGATGGGATCAACCGTGAGAAAACACGCAAGACCTCGTTTGTCACACGCCTGAAGCACCGCATCAAACAAATCTGAACCAAGCCCTTTACCTCTACAAGACCGATCTACAAATACCTTGTGCAAGCAATACAACCCCTCGGTCAGCGTTGGGAATGCCAAGACTGCTCCCGCAAGCGAATCGCCATCCCAAGCACAATAAACCAACGCGTGTTCCGTCCACAACCGCCATGCATGTTCACCATCTGGAATATACTCAGAATTTCGGTTTTGTGCCCATGCTTCTCGGTCTAAGCGAGCAATTTCGAGAAAATCGCTTGTCTTTGCGCGTTCAATAATCAAGGGAGAATCCAATTAGGAAAATGAAGTGATCTGAATCATCTACACTGCCGAAGGTGGCAAGAAACAAATGGGAGAGAAACAACAATCGAATATAATGGATTTTCTCAAATAGGGTAGAAAAAACCAGATTGCAATTCAAATACACATTAAGCGCAAGGTATCTTGGCAATTGCCGTCCCGATACCCGTCTTTCCATATCCATTGCCACAATAAAACAAACGCAACTGATCTGCTTCTTGAACAACACACGGATATTCAACCATCTGAGATTCCCATTCACAACCTGGATTCGGTGCCAAAGTAATGTTCTCATCCCCATCACCCCGATCCCATGTATACCCATCGGTACTCACCGCTTCAGAAATTGAGTAAAAACCCCATCGAGTACCAATACCACAATAGAGCATGCGATACACATCACCATCACGCCAAACAAAAGGGGCTGCCACTGCAACATCTTCATTGGCCACCTCTTTTTGCGGGCTCATGATCAATTGGTGATCTGTCCAACGAATCCCATCATCACTATGGCAAACCGCACAATGCTTTTCTTGATCAATGCGCACATCGTCACTTTTCACACCTGAAGCCACCGTATAATACATGCGATACCTCACGGAGCCATCGGCCTGCACATCTTCCAAAATACTCCCACCACCAGCAACACCTCTATTATTGGAAAACTCAGCCGTTTGATCTCCCGTCACCACAGGTTCCGATGAATAACGCTCAAAATGAATGCCATCCTCACTTATTGCCAAACCAATCCCGGGAAAGGATTGTAACCCCAAATCTGAGCCTTCATGGCCAGAGTAATACATAAACCACCGATCACCAAATTGATGCACACAAGGCAACACGCACCATTTTGCATCAAATGCACCAACACCCCCTAAGTTTAAAATGACCCCATGTCGTTTAAATTTGGTAGGATCATCCACAGAAGCAGTTGCCAAACAAATTCTTTGACAACCCTCCTCATCCCCTCCCGAGTAATACAACCGATATTCATCGGCAATGCAAACAACAAAGGGGTTCATGCACCGCGTGCTGTCATATTTCGATCCTGTATTGGGTGGCAAAATTGGATTTCCCAAATCGCGCGCCCATTCAAATTTCCCGAACATAACAGATCTCCTAAAAGCATATGCAACTGCGTAATAAAATGACGCTCACCAAGATAATATGCCTTGGGCAATTTGTCAGGATTTAATTTCCTGTATAAAAAAAAGCCAATCCCGAAACGGAATCAGCCATTGCATATAAACACCTTCATTCAGCTTTAATCTACTCCACTTGTAATAAATCAAGCGTATGCTTCTCCGTTTGCTGAAATCCATCGGCTACAATATTTCCCAAGACCACACCCTCTTGTATACGATCCAATTGTACATCCAAAACTTTGTCACAAGCGACATCAGCACCAGGCGCAATCACACGAATATAATTATCCGTCAAACCACTTAACAATCCATCACGTCGTCGACTCTCAAACAACACCGGCAGCGTTTGTCCAATAAACCGATCTTGAAATGCGGCCACCTTCTCAGCACCCAACGCACGCAAAGTCGCTCCGCGTTGTTTCTTCACCTGAGCATCTACCTGACCTGGCATACGGGCGGCAGGCGTTTTCCCTC
>JABIFK010000757.1 GCA_018650745.1 Candidatus Latescibacterota bacterium
ACCTCCCCTCCTACCGCGTTGTATCCTGCCATCCCGAGAAGCGCGTGGACGTGCCCTAGCTGTACCGAGAGATACGCGTGATCAAAGTCCCAGGATTGATCTTCCCACTTTGTGAGGTCTGTGTTGGTTGCAAGCGATAGAAAGCTGTCCATTTCTGATGCCGTGGTGTCTTTGTAACCACAAGCGAGTTCGGCATATTCAGAGCACCCTTCGTCCAACCATTTTTCCTCTTTGGGGTCTGCATTCCAGTGGGTGAGGTGCTGGAATTCATGGGTGATTGTGGCTCGTGCCAAATCACTGTTGACCGCAAAGGGGTTGGCATCCAAATACAGAATTTCATGCGAGACGGGCGGCGCTTGGTTTTCGACGTCAAAATAACCGACAATGGAAAAACCCTGTATGGGGCTGTCGAGTATGTCAATGATGGCAATGAGGATGCGTGGGTCACCATCTACGTCGGGTGGATCGCCAAAGATACTGGTGCTGATGTCAAAGATACCGCGTGTTGAATCTCGTGGTGTGCTTTGGTCAAAGGCTTGGGCGAGGGATTCTATATCAGATTGGGAGACACGCGACTGCCATATTTCTTCTTCTACCAAGATGTAACAGTTGTCTCCGACAAGTCGGCAAGTAACCGTGGTTTGATAGTGGCCGCCAAGGAATTGAAAGCTGAACGCTGGAATGGTGAGGGCATCGCCTACTTGGAATACGGGTGTGGATTGGATTTTGGCTACGGGGTGATAAGGTACTTCGGTGCGTGGCAGGAGGTGGGTGCCGCTTATGGGTATGGGGTCGGCCTGAGCGGCTGTGATGAAGAAAATAATAAACAAAAAAGCCGTGTAAAATACACGATAGGCAGATCGGTGTTCGGGAGGCACGGGGTATTGAAAGTGAGATCGCTTGATACTCATGGCTCAAAACCTGTGGTTCAAAATTGAAAGGTTAGTTGTGCCTGAATATCACCTTGAGGGGTTGGAACAAGAGATGCGGTAGGCAGGGTGTTGTGTGCAATGTGTGCGGCATTGAACGCGCTGGCAAAACGGTTAAAGAGCAGGGCGCCCACAAACAGGAAGCTTCGTGTGCGGGCCCACGTGGCTTTGCTGCGCAGGGCCACAAATTGATTGCGTGAATCTGATGCATCCCACTCCCAAGTGTTTGTTTGTGTTTCGGGCAGTGGATTTGCAAACTCACCTTCTACAAAAACGAGGCGTGCATTGTAATCGTAGATGCTGTTATAAGCCGCTACTCGATCCAAATGTGAGTTTTGTTTGCCATCGAGGTTGGTGCCTGCATGGGCGGCTGCATAAGCTTCAAAGGTATTGATACGGGCGCGGTTTAATTTTTTAAAACCAATCAGGCCCGTCCAAAACAACCCTTCTGTAAAGAAAAAGAAACGCGATGATTTTTTGCCACCCGCATACATTTCGCCTAAACCGGGCACGAGAAGCGACAAGAACGCGGCCTTTTTAGGCGATTTCACTTGCGCAAAAGTCAGTGAGGGCAACAGCATTGTACCAATTAGGGCGACAATTGCGATACTGTATGTTCTTTTTAGGAATGATTGTTTCATAGAATTCTTATTCGTATCAATGGATGCACCTTCTCCCACTTGTGGGAGAGGGGTGTCTGAGCTTGCGAAAATAGGCTGAGGGCTCTTAAAAGCTCTTTTTTAATTCAATGGTGCTGCGCCCGCGCCAGTCAATTGGCGAGAGATCAAGCCAAACGGATGCGTTAGATGAAGATTGTTGTGTGCGCACATAAGCCGATGCGTGAATGGCACTGACAATGCGGTTGAGTACGGTCAAACCTGCGATCCGTGATGCACGTTTGAGGTATTTGTTGCTTTCATTGCGCTGTGTTTCATAGTCGTGTTGCAAGGTGGATTGTATGTCCATATTGGTCGTGGTGAACGAACTGGTGACATCGTCCCATCCATAAATGAATTGCGCATATTTGCCAATGAGTTCGTAGTATTGTTGTGTGTCTTCTGCCTTAGTGGGCAGGTGCTCTGTTTCATAGTACTGCTGCGATTCTGGTTGAGATTGGTTGTAGGCTTGCCAAGCGTGATACGTTGTTTCACGCCAATGTTGGTCGGCAAAGGTGCGAAAGTCGGCTTTTAGGTCGTTGCCTTTGCTACGCCAAGAGACATAGGCCAGCCAAGTGAGCGCCTCAGAAGCCATAAAACCTGCAGCACGCCATTTGGCACCCGAGTAAAGTTCACCCAAGCCGGGTACCAGAAGGGATAAGAAAAAGGCTTTTTTGGGCGATTTTTCTTGGGCTGATGCGGGGCCAATCAGCAGACCGCATAACAACAGGGCAATTGTCAAATATCGCATAAGTCCCTCGTTTGAAAGGTGAAGCGTTTCAGGTCAAAAATAAAAGGCAGTCACAAGTCACAGGTCTGTAAGTCGCAGGTCAAAAAACAATTGATTGGTGTTTCTAATTGTAGACCTGAGACTTGTAATCTAAGCTCTAATGAACCTGTCCAACATCCGTTAAAAATCCAAACAACAATGTAAAATACATTTTTAACCCACTGCGTGTGAGTGGATCACCCACTTGTTGCAATGGGATATGATCGAAACCATAGGCAACGTCAAGACTGGCGCGTGTGGGGAAAAGGTAAAATGATGTGGCATCATAACGCAATTGCGCACCCACTTCGCGTTTCCAACCGCGCTTAAGCAAGGCATCGTCGGCATTGCCATCCCAAGCACGGCCAATGCCGGCAAAGAATGCACCGTAGAGTTGATCGGAGTAAATGGGGCCGGCTTGGTTGTCGATGCGCGAGAGGATGGGAAACCGATACGATGACCGGAGCATCAGTGCACGACGGCCTTCAATGCTGTAGAAGGAATACCCTTTCATGCCAGGTAAGCCGCCCAAGAAAAAGTCAAAAGTGTCATCGACTTCTTTGTCAATGAAACCACCAAAAGCCCGAAAGCTTAGTGCGCTTCGACCGGGGCCGGGTATGAATTCATTCCAGTTGAAGGAAAATTGATTGTAGAAAAAGTTTTCGTATTGTTCAACGAGTATGGAGCTGCTTTCGTCAAATCCGTTGAGTGCAAAGTTAAAGTAGCGATCATAACGCAAGGTGAGGCGGCGGCCTACACGCGGGTTGATTTCTGAGTCGCGTGATCGACCCACAGCGTTGAGATGGTAGGTCATTGCAATGTCAAAACCGTTGAGGGTGGTTGCGCCCAATTCGGTACGGCCTATGCCATTAAACCGTGCCACATCTTGTGAGGTGCCACTGCGGTTATAAATGAAACGGGCATCAAAGAGGCCGCCTCTGCGCATTTTGTATTTGCCACCTAATTCGACACCGCCCAATACAAAGCTGCGGTTGTAGATGCGAAAGTCTTCGTCGCGGTTGATCACATCTTCTTCGACATGGCGTGCAAGACGGTAGGCTTCCAAGAAGAAGGTGGGGCGCTTTTTTCGGTATTCATAAACGGCATACAAATCCATATCCAAGTCGTGGGCAAACATGCCACTGATAAAGAGGCGTTGTTTGTCTAAAATATCATCTGATCCTGCCACAAACCCGGCCTTGAGTTTGCCAGAATCTAAGGCAAATCGAGGCATGATGGTGGTGGTAGAATATTCACCTTTGTAGGGGGTATTGGCGAGTGAGGTTGACGCAATGGGGTTGTGTATCGGTTCGATGTTGAAGGAGTCTGAAGAAATAGGTTCCCATAAACCTTGTGCATCGATCACACGGATTTCATAAGCGCTTTTGCCGTAATGTGAAAAGGCAATTCGTTGATCTTTAGGGTTGATATGGGGTTGAAATGCACCGCCATAAACGCGTGTGATGCGGTGCACTTCACTGGTTGCTAGGTTGGCTTGATAAAGGTTGAAGATGCCATCTTGATCTGAGGCAAATACAAGGCTTGATCCATCTGTTGTCCAAACGGGGTCACGGTCGGTGCCTGTAGAGGCAACCCGCACAGTGTAGTCTCCTCCTGTGGGAGATATGGTGGCCAAATCACGTGTGCCGCCGGGGCGATACATTGCAAAGGCGATTTGTGAACCGTCGGGTGACCAGCGAGGCGTAAAGACTTGTGAGCCGTCGTCAAATTCGGTCAGGTATTCTATTTCACCTGAGTCGACATTGAGAATGCCCAAGTTGGTATTGCCGCCACCATTTTTGACAAAGGCGATTTGTTTTTGATCGGGTGAATAGGTGGGGTGAATGGCCCGCAAATCGGTGGTAA